>JAGWVA010000014.1 GCA_028875855.1 Paracoccaceae bacterium | reverse complement strand
TTCGCTGCGGGCACGTTCGATGAACTTTAGATAGTTGGCGTAATAGACGATGCCCGCCAGATCGGTGTCTTCGTAATAGACCCGGCAGAAGAAGCGATGCGCGCTCATGCCATGCCCTCGCGCGCGGCGATCCTTGCGGCAAGCCGCAGCGCATGGCTCGCATCCCGCGCCACGGCGGGCATGACCGGGTCGTAGGCGGCCCGGATCAACGCGGCGATCTCGGGGCGCAGGATCACGCGACCGGCCGCCTCGGCCAGCATGGGCTGGCTCTCAAGCGCCGCGTCGGACCACAGAAGGATCGCCTGCGCCGCCTGCGCCAGCGCCAGAACCTCCGCCGGGGTGTCACCAAGCGCCGCATCCATGCGCAGAAAGACGAAGACCGCACGGATCGCCCCTTCGGCGTCGAAACGGAAGGCGCGATACTGGTTCGCGCCCGCCTCCGCCAGCCGCGTCACAAGCGCCCCAAGCTCCGGGATCAGTCGGTCGAGGTTCGGCACATCGGTCAATTCCTCCCAGTCCCGGAAGAAGAAGATCATCAGGTTCGCGCCAAGCTCGGGGTCGGTCTCGGCCATCCTGTGACCGGCCAGGGTCACCACCGCCTCGACCGCGCCCTTCATCACGCGCAGCGTCGCGTCTTCCACGCCGAATACGATCGGCACGATCGGCCGGCCCCAGCGGGCACACAGGTAGCTGCCGTCCGCCCGGGTGAAGAACGCCGCCACAGCCTCTGCCGTCATCGGAATGTCCAAGCCGTTCCCCTTCATCTTGGCCCAAATATCCCCGCCGGAGGCAAGCGGCGCCCGCCGCCCGCCGACCGCCTGCCTACTTGCCGAACAGATCCGCCTGCCCCGGGGGCACCGGCGGCGCGATCCCGAGGTGCCGCCAGGCCTTTTGCGCCAGCATCCGCCCGCGCGGGGTACGCTGGATCAGGCCCTGCTGCAACAGGTAGGGCTCGATCACCTCCTCGATCGCGTCGCGGCTTTCCGACAGCGCGGCCGAGATCGTCTCGACCCCCACCGGACCGCCGCCGTAATTCTCGGCCAGAAGCTGCAGGTAGCGCCGGTCGGCCCCGTCGAGGCCGAGGTGGTCCACCCCCAGCCGGGTCAGCGACCGGTCCGCGATCGCGCGCGTGAGCCGCCCGTCGCCCTCGACCAGCGCGAAATCCACCACGCGCCGCAACAGCCGCCCGGCGATCCGCGGCGTGCCCCGCGCGCGCTTGGCGATCTCGCGGCACCCTTCGGGATCGGAGGGGATGCCCAGCAGTCGCGCGCCGCGGGTGACGATCTCGTGCAGTTCATCCTCGGTATAGAACTGCAACCGGGTCGGGATGCCGAAGCGGTCGCGCAGCGGCGTGGTCAGCAGGCCCAGCCGCGTCGTGGCCCCGACCAGGGTGAAGGGTTGCAGGTCGATCCGCACCGTGCGCGCCGCCGGCCCCTCGCCGATCACGAGGTCCAGCGCGAAATCCTCCATCGCGGGATACAGCACTTCCTCGACCACCGGGTTCATGCGGTGGATCTCGTCGATGAAGAGCACGTCGCGCGCCTCGAGATTGGTCAGGATCGCGGCCAGATCGCCCGCTTTGGCCAGCACCGGGCCGGAGGTCATTTTGAAATTCACGCCAAGTTCGCGCGCCATGATCTGCGCGAGCGTGGTCTTGCCAAGGCCGGGGGGGCCATGGAACAGCGTGTGATCCATCGCCTCGCCCCGCATCCGGGCGCTTTCGATGAAGACGCGCAGGTTCGCGCGAGCATCGGCTTGGCCGATGAACTCTTCCAGCTTCTGGGGTCGCAGCGCGCGGTCGGCATCCTCGGGCAGCGCCGCGGCGCGCAGGGTGGGATCGGGTTCCATCGCTTACCCCTTCGGCGCCATCAGCTTCAGCGCCGCGCGGATCAGGGCGGCGGTATCGGCCTCGGGCATCTCGGTCGAGACCTGCGCCACCGCCTGCGCCGCGTCGCCCTGCCCGTAGCCGAGGTTCAGGAGCGCCGAAAGCGCATCCGCGGTGTGGATCGCGCGCTTTTCCGCAGGCTCCGGCGCGGCGGGTTTGCGCGGGGCGGGCCGTGGCGTGGTCGGCTCGACGACATCTTCCGCCGCCGGCGTGGATGGCGCGGCCGAGAGTCTTCCGCCCATCGTCATCAGGGCCGGGGCCTTGGCCTTCAGCTCCAGCACCACGCGCTGCGCGATCTTCGGACCGATCCCGGGCGCGGCCTTGATGGCCGCCACGTCGCCCAGCGTGATCGCGCGCGCGATCCCCTCGGCCCCAAGCGTGCCAAGGATCGCCAGCGCCGCCTTGGCCCCCACCCCCTGCACCGTCATCAGCAGGCGGTGCCATTCCTTCTCGATCAGCGTGGGGAAGCCGAAAAGCTGCAAGAGATCCTCGCGCACGAGAAGCTCGGTATAAAGGGCCACGGCCTCGCCCGGGCCGGGAAGCTGTGCCAGCGTGCGGTCGGAGACATGGACGATGTAGCCCACCCCGCGCACGTCGATCAGGACATGGTCCGGCCCGCGATGGTCGAGAATTCCAGCGATCCGGCCGATCATCGCCGCGCCCCCGCCTCTGCCCGTGCCAGAGCCGCCTCGAAGCGGCCGGCCGATTGCATGTGATGGGCATGGCAGATCGCCACCGCCAGCGCGTCCGCCGCGTCCGGCCCCGCGATCTCGACCCCCGGCAGGTGCAGCCGGACCATGTGATCCACCTGCACCTTGGCCGCGTGCCCCACGCCCACCACAGTCTTCTTCACCGCGTTGGGCGCGTATTCCCCGACCTTCAGCCCCGCCTGCGCCGGCACCAGCAGCGCGATGCCGCGCGCCTGACCGAGCTTCAGCGTCGCCACGCCGTCCTTGTTGACGAAGGTCAGCTCGACCGCCGCCGTCTCGGGCTGGAAGCGATGGATCACGTCGGTGAGCTGGTCGTGCAGGCTCAGCAGTCGCGGCGCAAGCTCGCCCGCCTGCGAATGGCAGATGCCATTGGCGACATGGGTGAGTCGCGAACCCGCGACGTCGATCACCCCCCAACCAAGGTTTCGCAACCCGGGATCGATGCCCAAGACCCGCATTCTGCCCCCTGCCCTGTTGCTTTTCTGACGCAGTAGCACGAAAAGCGAACATCCGCCAGAGCGAAGGCCGCCGCCGCCGGACCGGCGCGGGTGTAACAAACGGGGCGGAAAACGGCGTTTGCAGATGCAGAAACCGCCCTTTCGCCAGCCGAAAGCGACACCGCCGCTCACGCGCGACGTGGACGCGTTTCACCCTTTTTTCATTGACTGAAAGCCATGCAGGAACTGCAAGTGAGCCATGCGTTGGTCGCGACTTGCAGGCGCAGCATGCTCATCCTAATTGCGCCGCATGAAACACCGCGCCCGGATATCGGGCATTTTGAAAAGGAACCCGCCATGGCCGCCCATACGACGACCCGCCCGGCGCCCCTTGGCGCCATCACTGCCTACAAGCTCATCAATGCCGTCAGCCTGATCGCCGACAAGGTCGCGACCTGGAATGACGCCCGGATGACGCGCAATGCGCTTGGCAAACTGTCCGACCGCGAACTCGACGATATCGGCCTGTGCCGCGGGGATATCGAGGATATGGCGCAGCGCCGCGCCTGACCCCCGCACCCGCCGTCACAAGCTTCGCCTCTGTAAAGCAAAAACCGCGCCTCTCGGGGCGCGGTTTTCTCATGTCGGCAGCGCGGGGTCCGCGTCAGTGCGTCCACTGTCCGATCTTGTCGGCGATGAAGCGCGTTGCGGGGTCGATTTTCATGATCACCTCGCCGGCCTGCGAAATCCGGTCGCCATTCTGAAGGGTCGCCAGACGATCCATGTAAGCCGTCGCACCGATGGACGACAGGATCACGGCTTTCAGCAAGGTCACGAAGACGGCAAGGAACAGAAGTGGGCGGATCAGCAGGACGAGAAACGACCGCCGACGGCGTGGCGGCACGAAATAGGCGCGCCCCAGCGTGCCTGCGGCCTCGAATCCGCCTCCACGGCTGTACGTCTTTCGAATCCGATACAGACGGCCGTAGAAATCCTGAATATTCGGATCGGCCATGGCAATCTCCACACTCACGGCCCCCAACCACTTGCCCTCGTTATCGGTCGCAAATGTGGCGGCAATGCGGCGGAGACAACGCCGTTCAGTCAACTTTCCAAGGGAATTGTTGCTTTGCGCGCGCCCTGGATGAGACGCGCGGTCAGGCGGCCTTGACCAGCGTCAGCGCCGTCCATTCGCCGAGATCCTCGCGCGTCTCGACGCGGAACCCCTCGGCGACATAGGCCGCCGTGACCGCTTCGGCCTGTTCCACGAGAAGACCCGACAGGATCGCCCGCCCGCCCGAGGCCACATGGGCCCCCATCGCGGGGGCGAGGTGAATGAGCGGACCCATCAGGATGTTGGCGAAGACCAGATCGAAGGGCGCGGCCGCGGCGATCGCCGGATGCTCGAATCCCGTCGCCTCAAGGCAGATGACCCGCCCCTCCAGCCCGTTGACACGGACGTTGACCTCGGCCACCTCGACCGCGACCGCATCGATGTCCGAGGCGATCACCGGGTTCGGCCAGATCGAGGCTGCCGCCATCGCGAGAACCGCCGTGCCGCAGCCGACGTCAACCACGTTGCGGGCGACGACCCCGGCCTTGTCCAGCCGGTCGAGCGCGCGCAGGCAACCCAGCGTCGTGCCATGGTGCCCGGTGCCGAACGCCATCGAGGCTTCGATCATCAGCGCGATCCGGCCCTCGGGAACCTTGTCGGCGTCGTGACTGCCATAGACGAAGAAGCGCCCCGCTTCGACGGGCGACAACTCGCGCTTGACCTTGGCGACCCAGTCGATCTCGGGGAGTTCGGACACGACGAAGGGTTTGGCGCCATGCGCCGCCGCCAGAAGAGCCAGCGCGACATCGTCCGGCGGTTCGGTGAAATAGGCGCCGACCTCCCAGAGGCCCGATCCGTCCTCGACCTCGAAGACGCCCACGCCTTCGGGTTCCGGCACCAGATCCTCGAGCGACTCGGCAAGACGGTCGGCGGCGTCCTGTCCGGTCAGCGTCGTCAGGGCGGAATAGGTCGGCATCTGGGCTCTCCCCTCTGGGTCGCCCTGCCCTACGGCGCGCCTGCGGCGCGGTCAAGCGGCCCGTCATCCCGGAGGCGACGCGACAATGGCAGCCGGCCACCCGGCGAGCCGCCCGGCATGAGAATTTTTGTGCCGCTCGGGATTATTCCTGCCGCCGCCGCGTCTATGGATCACGGGCTCACGAAAGGCCCTTTCCCAACGGAGGTTTCCATGAAGACCGCATCCTTTACCCTGACGCTGGCGCTTGTGCTGGGGCTGCCCGCCCTTGCCGTTGCCGACCCGGCGAAGACGATGGACAGCGCCAAGGGCAAGATCTTCACCGATGCCAAGGGCATGTCGCTTTACACCTTCGACAACGACAAGGGCGGCAAGTCGGCCTGCAACGGCCCCTGCGCCGTGAACTGGCCGCCGCTGATGGCCGCCGCCTCCGACAAGGCGTCGGGCAAATGGACGGTCATCACGCGCAACGATGGCGGCAAGCAGTGGGCCTATGACGGCAAGCCCGTCTATACGTTCAAGGCGGACGCCAAGCCGGGCGACGTGAAGGGCGACGGCGTGAAAGGGATCTGGCACCTCGCCAAGCCCGCGATGTAAGCTTCGCCCATGGATATCCTGGACGAGATCGAGACCGCGATCCCGGCCCTCCGGCGCTATGCCCATGCGCTGGAGCGTGACCGCGACGCGGCCGACGATCTGGTCCAGGATACGCTGGAGCGCGCGCTGTCACGGCGCGCGCAATGGCGCGGCGAGGGGTCGGTGCGGGCCTGGCTGTTCGGCATTCTTCAGAACCGCTACCGCGACACGCTGCGCCGCGCCGGCCCCCGCCTCGTGACGGTCGAGGACCTGGCGACCGAGCCCGCCCGCCCCGGTGCGCAGGAAGGCCAGATGGCGCTGCGCGAGGTGCATGACGCCATGGGGCGCCTGCCTGCCGACCAGCGCGCGGCCCTGCTGCTGGTCGCGCTGGAGGGGATGAGCTTTGACGAGGCCGCGCGGGTTCTGGGCCTGCCGCGCGGCACGCTGATGTCGCGGCTGGCGCGGGCGCGCGCGGCCCTGCGCGGCCTGACGGGCCGTGACGAACCACGGAAGGTGACACGATGACGGAGGACGACGACGCCATCCCCGAGGAAAGCCTGCTGGCCTATCACGCGGGTGCGCTCCCCCCGGCGGAGCGGCAGGCCCTGGCCGCCCGACTGGCCGGGGATGCCGCCGCGCGCGCGACGCTGGCCGACTGGGACCGGCAGGATGTCGCGTTGCAGGCGCTTTACGCGCCTCGCGGAGACGAGCCCGTGCCCGCCCGGCTGACCCGGATGATCGAGGCCGCGCGTGCGGCGGCGCCCGCCCGACGCTGGCCGGCCATCCGGGCCCTCGCGGCGGGGATTGTCGTCTTTGCGATCGGCGGGACGGCTGGCTGGCTGGGTCACGGGCTGGCAGGCCCCGGCGCGCCTGATCCCGTCACCGATGCGGCGCTGGCCTATCGCACCTATGTCGTCGAGGCGGTCCATCCCGTCGAAGTGCCCGCCAGCGATGCGACCCATCTGACCAACTGGATCTCGAAGCGGCTGGGCCACCAGATCCACGCCCCAGACTTCGCACGTGAAGGCTTCAGCCTGATGGGCGGGCGGGTGCTGCCTTCGGCCACGGGGGCGGCCGCGCTCTTCATGTATCAGGACGCGGCCGGGCAGCGGATCGCGCTTTATGTGGCGCCCTCGGGCAGCGATCAGACCGCCTTCCGCTTCTTCGACAAGGCGGGAACCGAGGGGTTCTGGTGGATCGACCGCGACCTTTGCTATGCCATCGCGGGCACGCTGCCGCGCGACGTGCTCAGGCGCATCGCGACCTCGGCCTACGACCAGTTGCTTTAAAGAAAGCTCTGCGGATCGATGTCGATCGACAGGCGCAGGTCGTGCGGCGGCTTCACCTGACCGACCCATCGGGCGACCGCCGCCTGCAAGGGCGCGCCCTTCTCCGCCTTGACCAGAAGCCGGACCCGATGCCGCCCCCTGATCCGCGCGATGGGCGCGGCCGCCGGTCCGAAAACCTGCGCCCCGATGGCGCGCAGCGGCCCGTCCGCGCGTGCGAGCGCCGCGCCGAAGTCGAAGACGGCCTGCACGTCGGGCGAACTGAGCACGATGCCCGCCATGCGCCCAAAGGGCGGCATCCCGGCGGCGCGCCGTTCTTCCGCCTCGGCGCGCCAGAACCCTTCTTCGTCGCCCGACAGGATGGCACGGATCACCGGATGATCGGGCTGGCAGGTCTGCAAGAGCGCGAGCCCCGGCCGTTCCGCCCGGCCCGCGCGCCCTGCGACCTGCCGCATGGTCTGGAACGTCCGCTCGGCCGCGCGCAGGTCGGACCCCTGAAGGCCGAGATCGGCATCGATCACCCCAACCAGCGTCAGAAGGGGAAAGTTGTGCCCCTTCGCCACAAGCTGCGTGCCGATGATGATGTCCGCCGCCCCCGCCGCAATCGCCTCGATCTGCTCCTTCAGCGCCCGCGCGCTGCCGAAATGGTCCGATGACAGCACCGCGACCCGCGCCGTGGGAAAGACCTTGGCGACTTCCTCGGCCAACCGCTCCACGCCGGGGCCCACGGGGGCAAGCTTGCCCTCTACCCCGCAGCTTGGGCAGGCGGCGGGCATCGGCTTCGTCTCGCCGCACTGGTGGCAGACCAGCCGCTTGAGGAACCGGTGTTCGACCATCCGCGCGTCGCAGTGGTCGCAGCCGATCTGGTGGCCGCAGGCGCGGCACACGGTGACGGGCGCATAGCCCCGGCGGTTGAGGAACAGAAGCGACTGCTCCCCCGCCTGCATCCGCGCGGCAACCGCGCGTTCCAGCGTGGGCGAAATCCAGCGCTCGGGCGGCAGCGTCTCGGCGCGCATGTCGATGGCGCGCATCTCGGGCAGTTCGGCCACCCCGAAGCGCCCCGGCAGATCGAGGCGGGCGTATTTCCCCGCTTCGGCATTCACCCATGTCTCAAGGCTGGGCGTGGCCGAGGCCAGCACGACCTGGGCCCCAAGGATCGAGGCGCGCAGGACAGCCATGTCGCGGGCGTTGTAAAGAACCCCGTCCTCCTGCTTGTAGGAGGTGTCGTGTTCCTCATCGACAACGATAAGCCCCAGATCCTGAAACGGCAGGAACAGCGCCGAGCGCGCGCCCACGACCAGTTGCGCGCCGCCCTCGCCCACCATGCGCCAGACGCGGCGGCGTTCGGTCACGGTGATGCCGGAATGCCATTCGGCGGGACGTGCACCGAAACGATCCTCGACCCGCGCAAGGAAGCCCGCGGTCAGCGCGATCTCGGGCAGCAGCACCAGCGCCTGCCGCCCCCTGGCCAGACATTCGGCCACGGCCTCGAGGTAAACCTCGGTCTTGCCCGATCCGGTCACCCCTTTCAGCAACGTCGTGCCATAGTCCCCCGAGGCAACGCCTGCCCGCAGCGCCCGTGCCGCGCTTGCCTGATCGGGCGAGAGCGTCGCCCCGGGCAGATCGGGGTCGAGGTGCGGATAGGGCAGATCGCGCGGCGCGGCTTCCTCGATGACGGCGCCCTGTACCACCAGCCCCTTGACGACCGATGTCGTCACGCCGGCCATGGCCGACAGCTCGCCCAGCGTGAACCCCAGCCCGCCGTGGTCGCCGAGCACCTCCAGAACCCGCCGGCGGGCATCGGTCACCCGGTCCGGCGCCTGCGCGCCCGCGCGATAGACCCGCCGCGTCGCGGGATTTTCGCCAAGCCCCGGTGCGCGGGTGGCCAGCCGCAGCATCATCGACAGCGGCGTCAGCGTGTAATCCGCCGCGCGCATCAGGAACAGGCGCATCTCCTCGCGCATCGGGGGGGCGTCGAGCACGCGGGCGACCGACCGCAGCTTCGCCGCGTCGAACCCGCCCTGCCCCGGCCCCCAGACGACCCCCATCACCCGACGCGGACCAAGCGGCACCTCGACGAAGGCGCCCGCCGCGCAGCCGCCCTCGGGCGCGCGGTAATCCAGCAGCCGGTCAAGCGGCTGTGCGGTCAGAACCGCCACCCGCTCGCCTTCCGTGAACCAACCCGCGTCCATTGCAATCTCCGCTTTGGTCTTTCGACCGCTCGCCCCTTGCGCTAATACATCGCCGACCGAAGCCGCAACCGGAAGAGGACGCGCCCATGAAATTCTTTGTCGATACCGCAGATGTCGCCGCCATCGCCGAGCTCAACGCGCTTGGCATGGTGGACGGGGTCACCACCAACCCGTCGCTCATCCTGAAATCCGGCCGGGACATCCTTGAAGTCACCAAGGAAATCTGTGGCATCGTTTCCGGCCCCGTTTCGGCCGAAGTGGTGTCGCTGAAGGCCGACGAGATGATCGCCGAGGGCCGCAAGCTGGCCAAGATTGCCCCGAACATCGCCGTGAAGGTGCCGCTGACCTGGGACGGGCTCAAGGCCTGCAAGACGCTGTCGGACGAGGGCCACATGGTCAACGTCACGCTCTGCTTCTCGGCCAATCAGGCGCTGCTGGCGGCCAAGGCCGGGGCCACGTTCATCTCGCCCTTCGTCGGGCGCCTCGATGACATCAACCTCGACGGGATGGAACTGATCGCGGATATCCGCACGATCTACGACAACTACGACTTCCGGACCCAGATCCTTGCCGCCTCGATCCGCACGGTGAACCACGCGGCCGAATGCGCCCGCATCGGGGCCGACGTGATGACGGCTCCGCCGGATGTGATCCGCAAGCTGGCCAGCCACCCGCTGACCGATGCGGGCCTCGCGCAGTTCATGAAGGACTGGGAAAAGACCGGCCAGAAGATCCTCTGACCCGGCAGGACAGCGCGGCGGCGCCGAAGACGGGCCGCCGCGGCGCGCTTGACGTCGCATGCCCGTCGCGCCACCTCTGCCATGCACCCGCAGAGGAGACCCCCATGCACAGCCGCCCGCTTGGCAAGACCGGCCCCGAAAGCTCCGCCCTTGGCCTTGGCTGCATGGGCATGTCGGATTTCTACGGCCCCGCCGACCGAGACGAGAGCATCGCGACGATCCATGCCGCGATGGAGGCCGGGATCACCCTCTTGGACACCGGCGACTTCTACGGCATGGGCCATAACGAGATGTTGATCGCCGAGGCGATCCGGGGCAAGCGCGACCGGGTGCTTCTGTCGGTGAAGTTCGGCGCGCAGCGCGATCCCTCGGGCGCATGGGTCGGCTATGACGCGCGACCCGCAGCGGTGAAGACGGCGCTGGCCTATACGCTGAAGCGCCTGAACACCGACCATATCGACATCTACCGCCCCGCGCGCCTCGATCCCGACGTGCCGATCGAAGACACGATCGGCGCCGTCGCCGACATGGTGAAGGCAGGCTACGTGCGCCACATCGGCCTGTCGGAGCTTGGACCCGAGACCATCCGCCGCGCAGCCGCGGTTCACCCGATCTGCGATCTTCAGATCGAGTATTCGCTGATCTCGCGCGGCATCGAGCCCGCGATCCTTCCCACCTGCCGCGAGCTTGGCATCGGCATCACCGCCTATGGCGTGCTGTCGCGCGGGCTGATTTCCGGTCACTGGACGGGGACGATGCGACCGGGCGATCTGCGCGGCAATTATCCCCGCTTTTCGGGCGGCAACCTCGCGCAGAACCTCGCGCTGGTCGAGGCGATCCGCGACATCGCCGAGGCGCGCGCGGCAACCGTGGCGCAGGTCGCCATCGCCTGGGCGCTGGCCAAGGGCGACGACATCGTGCCGCTGATCGGTGCACGCAGCCGCGCGCGGCTGGACGAGGCGCTCGGAGCGCTGGCCCTGACGCTCAGCACGGGCGAGGTGGCCGCGCTGGAAGCCGCCATCCCGCCCGAGGCCGTGGCCGGCACGCGCTACGGCGCGCCGCAAATGGCACATCTGGACAGCGAACGCGGATAGGCCTTGCCAAAAATCTGGTCTCGGCCAAGCTCGTTCGATATGCTTCGCAACAAGGATCGATGGCGCGCCAAAGCGCCACGCAAAACGAGGCGGGCATGGCTGAGACGGTGATGATCAACGACGATTTGCGCGACCGGATTCTGGCAGAGCCGGGACTTGTGCTGGACGATCAGGACCTGATGCGCGCCCTTGTTGCGGCGAACGAAGGCGCGCGCGGCTCGAACGTGGTGGACCTGCGCGGGATCGCCATGGAACGGCTCGAGGCGCGGCTTGACCGGCTGGAGGATACCCACCGCTCGGTGATCGCGGCCGCCTACGAGAATCTCGCGGGCACGAATCAGGTGCATCGCGCCATCCTGAGGATGCTCGATCCGCTGACCTTCGACGAATTCCTGACCAACCTGACCGGCGACGTGGCGCAGATCCTGCGGCTTGACGCGGTCCGGCTGGTGCTTGAATCCCCCAAGGGGTCCGAGGCCGTGCTGCGCCGGTTGGGCGATGTCGTCCACGTCGTCGAACGCGGCTTCATCGAGACCTACATTCTTGCCGGTCGCCGGATGCCGGCACGGGCGGTCACGCTGCGCCGCACCCAGCCGGAAAACGGGGCGATCTTCGGCGATGCCTCGGGCCGCATCCAGTCCGAGGCGCTGATGCGCATCGACCTTGGGGCGGGCCGGCTGCCCGGGATGCTGGCCTTCGGCTCGGAGGACGATCAGCATTTCAAACCCTCGCAAGGCACAGACCTTCTGGCCTTCCTTGCCGGCGTGTTCGAACGGACGATGCGCCGCTGGCTGGCATGAGCCTTGCGCTTTCCCCGGCCGAGCGCGACGCGCTCGAGGCGTGGATCGCCCATCTGGGCGCTCTGAAAGGCCGGGCCCCGAACACGCTGGCCGCCTATCGGCGCGACGTCACGGGGTTTCTCGACTTTCTCGCCTGCCACCGCGGCGGCCCGATGGGGCTTGGGCAGCTTGCCGATCTTGGCCCGACAGAGCTGCGCGCCTGGATGGCGCATGAACGGGGGCGCGGGCTTTCCGCGCGCTCGCTCGCCCGGGCCCTGTCGTCCGTGAAGGGGTTCCTGCGCTGGCTGTCGGACCGCGAGGGGACCGAGGCGACCGCCGCCCTGTCCGCGCGCGGCCCGAAATACCGACGCAAGCTTCCCCGCCCGCTGAGCGAAGACGCCGCCCGCGCCGTGATCGCAAGCCTGGGCGACGACGCGCGCGAAGACTGGATCGCCGCGCGCGACATCGCCGTGGTGACGCTTCTTTACGGCTGCGGCCTGCGGATTTCCGAGGCGCTGTCGCTGACCGGGGCCGAGGCGCGCCTGCCCGATACCCTCCGGATTCGCGGCAAGGGCGGGAAAGAGCGGATGGTGCCGGTGCTGCCCGCGGCCAAGGCCGCTGTCGCCCGCTACGTGGCGCTTTGCCCCTACGACCTGCCCGCCCCCGAGCCGCTGTTTCGCGGCGCGCGCGGGGGCGCGCTGTCGCCCCGGCTGATTGCCAAGGCGATGGAGCAGACCCGGATGAAGCTGGGCCTGCCCGCCACTGCGACCCCCCATGCGATGCGCCATTCCTTCGCGACGCATCTTCTGTCGGCGGGCGGCGACCTGCGCGCCATACAGGAGCTTCTGGGTCATGCGTCGCTGTCCACCACGCAGGCCTATACGGCCGTGGATGCCGCGCGGTTGATGGAGGTTTACGAAGCCGCCCATCCCCGCGCCTGAGATCGCGCGGGGGCTGATTTTCACGGGGCGACGCGAAACCCTTTGTAAACCAATCGGCGAGAGAATGACGGGACAAACTTCCACAAAGGTGTTGTCCATGTCCCTGTCGATCTCGCACGCGGCCCATGTGCCGCACAGACCGTTCCATCGCAGCCGGCCTGCCCTGCTTGTCCCCGCTGAAAACGACTCCGGGGGGGACGCAGACGACAGCGTGGACGCCGGCAGGAACCGGTCAGCCATGGCCCCTGCCCCGCAGGACAGGACACAGCCGACGGGTCAGTCGGGCATCTCTGCCATTCTGCAGGCGATGCTGGGCAGCCAGGGTGCCGGCGGCGGGGCCTGATCTCCAAGGGAAGACGTCGGCGACAGGGTTCAGGCATTGCCACGTTGGAGCGTTTCCGGCATGAAGGCGGGATGAACGAAAAGCAGCTCGCCTTCTCTGTCCATCTCATCACCGCGACCGGCGCGGTGTTCTCGATCCTTGCCATGCTGGCCGCGGCCGATGCGAAGTGGTCGCTGATGTTTCTGTGGCTGGTGGTGGCCTTCATCGTTGACGGCATCGATGGCCCGCTGGCCCGCCGCTACAAGGTGAAGACCCACGCGCCGCAGATCGACGGGGTGCTGCTCGACCTCATCATCGACTACCTGACCTATGTCTTCATCCCGGCCTTCGCGCTGTTCCGGTCGGGTCTGTTGCCGGGCTGGACCGGCTGGATCGCCATCGTCGCGATCACGTATGGCAGCGTCATCTATTTCGCGGATACGCGCATGAAAACGAAGGATAATTCGTTCTCAGGCTTTCCCGGATGCTGGAACATGGTCGCCATCGTGATCTTCGCGCTGAAGCCGGGTCTCTGGGTCTCGCTGGGGCTGGTGGTGGTGCTTGCCGCAGCGATGTTCACCCGCCTGAAGTTCATTCACCCCGTCCGCACCGAACGCTGGCGCAACCTGTCCCTGCCCGTGGCCTTTGCCTGGACCCTTTTCGCCGCCTGGTCGGCCTGGACGAATTTCGACGCCGGGATGCTGGTGCATGTCGGTCTGTTGCTGACCAGCGTCTATCTGATTTTCGCAGGGATCGCCCAGCAGGTGATCCCGCAGCGGCGCTAAGTCAGATCAGCAGCCCCGCTGCGCCTTCCCGTTTCAGCAAAGCCACCTTGGTTTCCACCCCGGCACCGCCGGAAAATCCCCCAAGCCCGTTTGCGGCCAGCACGCGGTGGCAGGGGATGAAGATGGGGATGGGATTGGCCCCGCAGGCCTGCCCGATGGCCTGCGCGCTGACGCCCAGGTCGCGCGCGATCTCGCCATAAGTGCGGGTCTCGCCGTAGGGGATCGCACGCAGAAGGTCCAGGAAGTCGCGCTGGAAGCCGGTGACCTTCGGCGCCAGCGGCAGGGAAAACGTCCGAAGCGTTCCGGCGAAATAGGCGTCGAGCTGGCGGGCGGCCTCGTCCAGCAGCGGCGCGCGGTCGTTGCCGCCCCGCGCCCAACGCAGCCCGACGATCGCCCCCGCCTCTGCGGTGACCGTCACGGGTCCGGTCGGCGTTTCAACGGTTGCCTGCTGCACCTGCGTCCGAACCTTCGCGTGCTTGGGAAAGAGGGGCGAGCCGGAGCCGGATCGGGCCGCCCGCGGCGCGCGGATCGACGGGCGCCCCCTTCCGGGTGGCGACCATCAGCCCGCCCCGTGCCAGCTCGGCGGCCATGTCCCGCACCCGGGGCATGAGGGGCCGCCAATCCGCGGCCAAGGCGCGCGCCGCCTCTGACGGGCAGAAGCTTGATGCGCTGCCACGCCGAAACGCGAGGTCCATCAGGACCGCGCGGATCGCCTCATCCGAGGGCGTCATTGCACCGCTGGCACGTGCCCGCATGGGCATGCGCACCGACATCGGGCAGGATCTTCCAGCACCGCTGGCATTTCTCGCCCTCGGCGGCCTCGAACAGCACACCCACGCCCGGCACCTCCGGCAGGCGGAACGCTTCCTGCGGCATCGGATCGGTTGTGAGCTGGATGTCCGAAGTGATGCACAGGTCCGCGAAATCGATGCCGTGCAGCATCTTCGCAACCTCGGCATCCGCGACATGGACCACGGGCGCCGCCTCGAGGCTGGCGCCGATCACCTTTGCGGTGCGCTGCACCTCCAGGGCGGCGGTTACAACGCGGCGCACCTGCCGAACCTTTTCCCATTTGACGGCCAGCGCATCGTCGCGCCAGTCGGCCGGGGTGTCGGGCATGTCGTGCAGGTGGACCGACTCCGTCTCGCCGGGGAAGCGCGACAGCCAAACATCCTCCATGGTGAAGACGAGGATCGGGGCCAGCCATGTCACCAGACGGTGGAACAGCAGGTCCAGCACGGTCCGCGCGGCCCGGCGGCGCAGGCTGTCGGGCGCGTCGCAATACAGCGCATCCTTGCGGATATCGAAGTAAAGCGCCGACAGATCGACCGTGCAGAACTGGAAGAGCTTCTGGAAAACGCCTTGGAAATCATAGGCGTCGTAGCCGTTCTTCACCTGCGCATCCAGCTCTGCCAGACGGTGAAGCACCCAGCGTTCCAGCTCCGGCATCTCGGCCGGGGCGACACGTTCGGCGTCCGAGAAATCCTTGAGGTTGCCCAGCAGGAAGCGCAGCGTGTTGCGCAGGCGGCGGTAGCTGTCGGCCACGCCCTTCAAGATCTCGGGCCCGATGCGCTGGTCCACGGTAAAGTCCGCCTGCGCCACCCAGAGCCGCAGGATATCGGCGCCGTATTGCTTGATGACCTCGGCCGGCACGATGGTATTGCCGAGCGATTTGGACATCTTCATGCCCTTTTCGTCCAGCGTGAAACCATGCGTCAGCACGCCCCGATAGGGCGCGCGGCCCATCGTGCCGCAGGCTTGCAGCATCGAGGAATGGAACCAGCCGCGGTGCTGGTCGGTGCCTTCAAGGTAAAGATCGGCGATGCCATCCTTCGTCCCGTCCTCACGGTCGCGCAGCACGAAGGCATGGGTGGAACCGGAGTCGAACCAGACATCGAGCACATCGAAGACCTGATCGTAGGCCTCGGGATCGTAGAGACCGTCGAGCATCTGCGCCTTGAAGCCTTGTCCATACCAGACATCCGCCCCCCCTTCTTCGAAGGCAGCGACGATGCGGGCATTCACTTTTGCGTCTTTCAGCAGGAAATCGGCATCGGTCGGCCGGGCGCCCTTTTTCACGAAGCAGGTCAGCGGCACGCCCCAGGCGCGCTGACGCGACAGCACCCAGTCGGGGCGTGCCTCCATCATCGAATGCAGGCGGTTGCGGCCCGACACGGGGGTGAATTTCACCAGATGGTCGATCGAATGCAGCGCACGGCTGCGGATCGTGTCCTGCCCGGTCACGCCGGTCATCCCGTCGTCCAGCTTGCGGTCGATCGCCACGAACCATTGCGGCGTGTTGCGATAGATCAGCGGCGCCTTGGAACGCCAGGAATGCGGGTAGGAGTGCTTGATCTTGCCCTTGGCAAAGAGCTTTCCGGCATAGGCAAGCTGCTTGATCACCTCGACATTCGCCGGGCCTTCCTTGCCCTCGGCCGTCAGGATCGCCTGCCCGCCAAAGATCGGGAGGTCCGCGCGATAGGAGCCGTCGGCCTCGACGTTGTAGGTCATCGGCAGGCCGAATTTCAGCCCGACCTGATAGTCATCGTCGCCGTGGCTGGGCGCGGTATGGACAAAGCCGGTGCCGGCATCGTCGGTGACATGGTCGCCCGGCAGCAGCGGCACGTCGAAGTCCCATTCGCCCTGCGCTGCTTCGACACCGCGGAACGGGTGGGCAAGGGTGAAACCGGCAAGTTCTTCCGCCGAGATATCCGCCATCCGCCGATACATCGAAGCATCGAGCTTGGCCGCGCTGAACACGCTTTCCGCCAGCTTGTCGGCAAGGATCAGGTATTCGCCGACGGTGGCCTGGCTCTGTTCCGGCCGCCCCGTGACCTCATAGATACCGTAGGCGATGTCGGGATTGAAGCAGACGGCGCGGTTCTGCGGAATGGTCCAGGGCGTCGTGGTCCAGATCAGCACCTTGGCGCCACGGAAGCGGTTGGGCGCCCCCTCCACCACCGGGAACCGCACCCAGATCGTGTGGCTGGTGTGGTCGTGATATTCCACCTCGGCCTCGGCCAGCGCGGTCTTTTCGACCGGCGACCACATCACGGGCTTCGACCCCTGATAGAGCGTGCCGTTCATCAGGAACTTCAGGAATTCGTCGGCAATCACGGCCTCGGCATGATAGGCCATGGTCAGGTAGGGATCGGCCCAGTTGCCGGTGACGCCCAGCCGCTTGAATTCCTCGCGCTGCACGTCCACCCAGCCTTCGGCGAACTTGCGGCATTCCTGCCGGAAAGCCACGACGTCCACGTCGTCCTTGTTCAGGCCCTTGGCGCGGTATTGCTCCTCGATTTTCCATTCGATCGGCAGGCCGTGGCAGTCCCAGCCCGGCACATAGCGCGCATCGCGGCCCATCATCTGCTGGCTGCGGACGATGAAATCCTTGAGGATCTTGTTCAGCGCATGGCCGATGTGCAGATGGCCGTTGGCATAGGGCGGGCCGTCATGCAGCGTGAAGGGCTTGCGGCTGCCATCGGCGGCCTTTTCGCGCAGGCGGTCATAGACGGCGAGCCGTTCCCAGCGGGCCAGCCATTCGGGTTCGCGCTCGGGAAGGCCGGCGCGCATGGGGAAATCGGTTTCGGGCAGAAAGACGGTGTTGCGGTAGTCAGGCAGATCGGCGCACATCGGATGCGGTCCTTAAGCGAATGGCAAGGGGGCGGCGGCGTCGGGCCGCGGATCGGCATGTCCCGGCGGCTGAAATCAGCGCGCCGGGCCGCTAATTCGACGCGTAAGGGCGAAAATCCGGTCCATGCGCGGCTTATACGCAAGGCCGGCGTGCGGGTCCAGTGCCTGCGGCGCAGCGCCCCATGGCGAAACCGGGCAAGGCGCGTCAGGGTCGATGCGCTGCCGAAAGGAGGTCGCAATGACCGCACTGCCGCCCCGGTTCTTCGTGACCCATGACGAGGTTGACCGGGTCATGACCTCTTTCTACTGGCGCATCCGCCACCACCGGGTGCTGGGGCCGGTCTTCATCGCCCATATCGGCACCGATGACGCGGCGTGGGGGGCGCATCAGGACAAGATCGGCCGGTTCTGGAAGAACGCGATCCTGCGCGAAGGGGGCTACGAGGGGCGGCCGATGATGGTGCACCGCAACGCCGCCGACATCCTGCCCGAGCATTTCCCGCTCTGGCTTGCGCTTTTCGAGGATACGGCCCGCGCGATCCTGCGCCCTGAGGCGGCCGAGGCGTGGATTACGATGGCGCACCGGCTGGGGTCGGCCTTCCGCATGGGGGCGGAGGACGCCCGCCGCCCCGCGCATGAGGCACCGCGGCTGGCCTGAGCGCGCTGATTTCTCGCCAAAACATCCGTGTTACGATTTTTCGGCGAAAAATCGGGATCAGACCCCCACCAGCGCGCGGGCGAAGTCTTCGGGATCGAAGGGGGCAAGATCGTCGATCTGTTCACCCACGCCGATCGCATGGATCGGAAGCCCGAACTTGTCGGCCAGCGCCACCAGCACCCCACCCTTCGCCGTGCCGTCGAGCTTCGTCATGATGAGGCCCGAGACATCGGCCAGCTTGCGGAAGGTCTCGACCTGATTGACCGCGTTCTGCCCGGTGGTCGCATCCAGCACCAGAAGGGTGTTGTGCGGTGCGTCGGGGTCTTTCTTGCGGATCACGCGGACGATTTTGGCAAGCTCTTCCATCAGGTCGGCGCGGTTCTGCAACCGCCCCGCCGTATCGATCATCAGAAGGTCAGCGCCATCGGCCTGCGCGCGCGTCATCGCCTCGAAGGCGAGGCTCGCGGGGTCCGATCCTTCCGGCGCGGTCAGCACCGGCACCCCGGCCCGCTGGCCCCAGACCTGCAACTGCTCGACCGCCGCGGCGCGGAAGGTGTCCCCCGCCGCGATCACCACGCTTTTGCCCGCCGCGCGGAACTGGCTGGCCAGCTTGCCGATCGTCGTCGTCTTGCCCGAGCCGTTCACGCCCACGACCAGCACGACCTGCGGCTTGCTGGGATAAAGCGGCAGGGGGCGGGCGACCGGCTCCATGATCCGGGCCACCTCGGCGGCCAGCAGGCGCTTCAGCTCGTCCGTCGTGATGCGCCGGCCCATGCGGCCCTCGGCGATGTTGGCGGCAACGCGCAAGGCCGTCTCCACCCCCATGTCGGACTGGATCAGCAATTCCTCGAGGCTTTCAAGCATCGCGTCGTCAAAGGTGCGACCGGCGGAGACCGCCCCGGCGATCCGTGCCCCGATGCCGGATTTCTGGACCGCCGCGGGGGGGGGCTCGACAGGCGCAGGCGCCGTGACGTCGGCGGCCTCGTCCCCCACGATCTGCTCCAGCCCCTCCTCGAGTTTCGAAGAGGTCTTGAACATCCGGTCCTTGAGCTTCTTGAAAAACGACATCGCCGCTCCCGTGACTGTTACCCTGACCTAATGCGTCCTGACGCGGGAGGGAAGGCCGAAGACCCGCCCCCCCTGCATCGGAACGCTTGAATCCTTTGCGAAGGCAGCGATAGTGCCACGCGGGCGAGTGCGATGAACGAGGGGTAGGATGCGTCGGCCGATGGTGATTTTCTCAGTGGCGACCCTGGTGCCGGTGGTCCTTCTCTTCATCGCGGCCTTTGCCGGGGGCCTGTGGCCGTGGCTCGCGCTGGCCTACATGACGGTCTTCACCTTCGCGCTGGACGAACTACTGGCCATCACGCTGCCCGAGGCCGAGCCGGGCGTGGAATTTCCCGCCGCCGACCGCCTGTCGGTGATCCTTGGCGTGGCGCATTTCCTGCTGCTGGCGGTGGCGATCTTCACGCTGGCGGGCGGGACCGGGCTCGGGCTCGCCAGCCGGATCGCCCTGTTTCTCGCCTTCGGTATGTTCTTCGGACAGGTGAGCAATTCCAACGCCCACGAACTCATCCACCGCTCCAGCCGCGGCCTGTTCCGTTTGGGCATGTGGATCTACATCAGCCTGCTCTTCGGGCAGCACACCTCGGCCCACCGGCATATCCACCATCGCTATGTGGCAACCGAATACGACCCCAACAGCGCCGAGATCGGGGAAAGCTACTGGTCCTTCCTGCCGCGGGCCTGGGTGGGGTCGTTCACGGCCGGCTACCAGATCGAGCGCGAGTTCATCCGCGCGCGCGGCGAGGGGCGCAACCCCTACGTCCTTTACCTGTCGGCAGAGGCGGCCTTTATCCTTGGCATCTTCATCCTGTTCGGAATGGAGGGGCTGATCGCCTATGTCCTGCTTGCGATCTATGCGCAGATGCAGCTGCTGCTGTCGGACTACGTCCAGCATTACGGTCTGAGCCGCGCGGTCGGCACCGACGGCAAGGCCGAGCCGGTGACGGCCGCCCATTCGTGGAACTCCGGCCGCTGGTTCTCGTCCGCGCTGATGCTGAATGCGCCGCGCCATTCGGCGCACCATGCCCATCCCGCCTGGCCCTATCCCGAGCTGGACCTGCCCAGTGCCGAGCAGGCGCCCCGCCTGCCCTACAGCCTGCCCATCATGGGCCTGATCGCGCTGTTTCCGGGGCGCTGGTTTCGCATGATGGATCGGCGGCTGGAAAAGTGGCAGACCGCAGCGCATCGCTACGGGTAAGGCTGGCCGGACCGCGCGGCCTGTGGCAGCATGAACGCCACAGGTAACGGAGGGCCTTCCCATGTGCAGGCTGATCCTTCTACTGGCGTTTCTCGCAGGTCCTTCGGCCGCGTTGCAGCAACGCCCCATGACGGCCGCGGAATTCGACGCCTATTCGCTTGGCAAGACGCTCTATTACGCCGTTGGCGGCAAGCCCTACGGGGCCGAAAGCTACCTTGCCAACCGCCGCGTGATCTGGGCCTTCCTTGGCCAGCCCTGCAAGACGGGCTACTGGTATCCCGCCAAGGACGACATCTGCTTCGTCTATGACGGCGAGACGCACGGCGCCCAGTGCTGGCGCTTTTATGCGGGCCCGAACGGGCTCAGCGCGCATTTCACCGGGGACCCGACGACGCAGGACCTGATCGAGGTCCGTCAAAGCCCCGCGCCGCTGGCCTGCCCCGGCCCGAAGGTGGGTGTCTGAAGCGGCGGCACCGCGGGCTTGCCACGCCGCCCGGCGGCCCCTAAAGCTCGGACAAAGGCAGGGGGCAGAATGGTTTTCTACCGGGCAGTGCTGGCGGCGGCGTCGCCGTTCCTGACGCTCTGGCTGCTCTGGCGGCGCTGGACGGGCCGCGACAGCGCGCGCGGCGCGGCAGAGCGGCGCGGCTGCGGCGAAGCCGAGGCCGAGGCGCCGGTGCTCTGGCTCCATGGGGCGTCGAACGGCGAACTGACCTCTGCCCGCTGGCTGATCGCCGAGCTGCTGGCCCGCGCGCCGGGTTTGCGGCTGATCGTCACCTGCAACACCGAGACCGGGCGCGACATGGTCGAAAGCTGGGGCATGGCACGGGTCTTCGCCGCGCTGGCGCCGATGGATTTCGGGGCCGCGCTGGACCGCTTCTTCGACCGCTGGCGGCCCGGTGCGCTGGTGATCCTTGAAAACGAACTCTGGCCGCGCCGGATCGCCATTGCGGGCGAGCGTGGCGTGCCTGTGCTCGTGCTCGGGGCACGGCTGTCCGAAGGAAGCGCGCGGACATGGGCGCGCGTTCCGGGGCTGGCGCGCGCCGTCATGGCGGGGATCGCCTATCTTTCCGCGCAGGATGCGGGGTCGGAGGCGCGCTTTCAGACGCTTGGCCTGCCCGCAAACCGCATCGGCCCCGTGGTGAACCTCAAGGCACGTCAGGGACCTGAACAGGCCCCCCTGCCGGATGACCTTGTGCGCGCCTTCGATCGAGGGCGGACATTCCTCGCCGCCTCGACCCATGCGGGCGAGGAGGCAGAGCTGATCGCGGGCTTCCGGCAGGCGCAGGCTGCAGGCCATATCGACCGGATGATCCTCGCGCCGCGCCATCCCCGCAGGCGGGCAGAGATCGCGGCACTCTTGCAGACGGCCGACCTGCCCTTCGCGACGCGCTCGATGGGCGAGGCGCCGGGAACGCCGCCCGTCTATCTTGCCGACACGATGGGCGAGATGGCCCTGTGGTATCGCCTCGCCGGGCTGACCTTTGTCGGCGGCTCGCTCGTGGATGTCGGCGGGCATACACCTTTCGAACCTGCCGCCCACGGGTCGGCGCTGATCCACGGGCCGCATGTGTCGAATTTCGAACAGGCCTATGCCGCGCTCGATGCGGGCGGGGGGGCGATCAGGGTGATGGATGCCAAGGGCATTGCCGGGGCGCTCGCCACGCTTGCCGCACCCGCAAAGCGCGAGGCGATGGCCGCCCGAGCCAGCGCCCTTTTGCACAGCCTTGACGCGGGGGGCGAGGCCGCGCTGTTCTCGGCCATCGGACGGGCCCTGGACCTGCCCGCACTGGAGGGATGATGACCGGTTTCGATTTCACGCGCGGCGACCTGGAGGCGGCGGCCAGCATGGTGCACCGCCAGATGGGCCCGACGCCGCTGATCCGCTGGCCGCAGATTTCGGCCGCGACGGGCTGCGAGGTCTGGGTGAAACACGAGAACCACGGCCCGACCGGCGCCTTCAAGCTGCGCGGCGCGATCACCTTCATGGACTGGCTGACCCGGACGCATCCCGACTGCCCCGGCATCATCACCGCCACGCGCGGCAATCACGGCCAGGGACAAGCCCGCGCCGCGACAGCCGCCGGTCTGCGCGCGGTGGTCTATGTGCCTCAGGGCAACTCGGCCGAAAAGAACGCCGCCATGCGCGCCTTCGGCGCCGACCTGCGCGAATTCGGCACGGATTTCGACACCGCCCGGGTCGAGGCGATGCGCGTGGCCGAAGCCGAGGGGCTGTTCCCCGTCCCCCCCTTCCACCGCGAACTGGTGCGCGGTGTCGCCAGCTACGGGCTCGAGATGTTCACAGCCGAACCGGACCTCGACACCGTCTATGTGCCGATCGGCTGCGGGTCGGGCATCTGCGGCGTGATCGCGGCGCGGGACGCGCTCGGGCTTTCGGCGAAAGTCGTCGGCGTCGTCTCGACCGCGGCCGCAGGGGCAAAGCTCTCGGTCGAGGCGGGTCAGCTTGTCGAGACCGACAGCGCAAGGACCTTCGCCGACGGCATGGCCGTGCGCGTCCCCGTTCAGGCCGCGTTCGACATCTATGCGCGCGGTGCGGACCGGATCGTCGCGGTGGACGACGACGCGGTGGCCGAGGCCGTGCGGCTTTACTACCGCGCGACACACAACCTTGCCGAGGGCGCGGGCGCCGCGGCGCTCGCCGCCCTGATGCAGGAACGGGACCGGATGGCAGGCCGCAAGGTCGGCGTGATCCTGAGCGGGGGAAACATCGACGCAACGGCGATGGCAGAGATCCTGCAAGGCGGCACCCCGGCGGCCTGACCGGCCTTTCAGCTTGACTTTGCGGCCCCGCACGCCCATGTCACGAACGTTCAGGGCCGCGACCGCGTGAGCCGCCGGGCCTTTGCCCCCGCCCTGACACGGATTTCCACCGGTTCCACATCACGCATGGGGCCGCGGCCCGGGCTGAAGGCCCGTAAGAGCCGCCCCAATGCCCGCCCGCGGTTCGCCCGCCGGGCCCGCTCTGCTTTGAAAGGCACACACGTGACCGAATTTTCTTCCCTTGGCCTCAACGACCACCTTCTGAAGGTGCTTGCCGCCCAGGGTCTGACCACCCCCACCCCGATCCAGGCCGAAGCCATCCCGCATGTGATGACCGGGCGCGACCTGATGGGCCTTGCCCAGACCGGCACCGGCAAGACGGCGGCCTTTGGCCTGCCGCTGGTGCACCGGTTGATGACCGTGGGCCGCCCGCCCGCGCCCGCGACCGTGCGCGCGCTGATCCTTGCTCCGACGCGCGAGCTTGTCGCCCAGATCGCCGATACGCTGTCCGGCTTCGCCCGCCATACGCCGGTGAAGGTTGCCAGCGTCGTTGGCGGCGCCTCGCTCAACAAGCAGGCCGAGCGGCTGTCGCGCGGGGTCGATATCCTTGTGGCCACGCCGGGTCGCCTGATCGACCTGCTGGATCGTCAGGCGCTGACGCTGGCGCAGGCGAGCTACCTCGTCCTCGACGAGGCCGACCACATGCTGGACATGGGCTTCATCCATGCTTTGCGGAAGATCGCCCGCCACCTGACCGCCAAGCGGCAGACGCTGCTGTTCTCGGCCACCATGCCCAAGCAGATCGAGGAACTGGCCGGCACCTACCTCAACAACCCGATCAAGGTTCAGGTCTCGCCGCCCGGCAAGCCCGCCGACAAGATCGAACAGGCGGTGCATTTCGTGAATCAGGGCGACAAGGCACTGTTGCTGCGCGACTATCTGGGCAAGCATCCCGACGAGATGGCGCTGGTCTTCGGCCGCACCAAGCATGGCTCGGAAAAGCTCGCCAAGCTCTTGACCAGCTGGGGTTTCTCGGTGGGATCGATCCATGGCAACAAGAGCCAGAACCACCGCGAACGTACGCTGGCGGCCTTCCGGTCGGGCGAGTTGAAGGTGCTGGTGGCGACCGACGTCGCCGCCCGCGGCATCGACATTCCGGGCGTGCGCCACGTCTATAACTACGAACTGCCGAACGTGCCGGACCAGTATGTCCACCGGATCGGCCGCACCGCCCGCGCCGGCGCCGACGGGCGCGCGATCGCCTTTTGCGCCCCGGCCGAGATGGAGGACCTGCGCGCGATCGAGAAGCTGCTGAAGGCGCCGATCCCGGTGGCCGGCGGCACGCCGCACGCGGAAACGCCCGCACCGCAAGCCCCGCGCGGGCGCGCGCCTGCCCGTCGCCCGGGCAAACCCGGCCCGGGCAAGGGCGGCCTGGCACAGGCGAAACCGGCTGCGAAGAAACGCCACCGCCCGCGCCGCGCGGCAGCGCAGGCGTAAGTCAGCTCACTTCCTGTTCCAGGGAAAGCTTCATTTCAAGCAGGACTTCCTGAATGGCCAGCGTCTCCGCAAGGAGGCGCTTGGCCTCATTCACCGAAATCTTCCCGTCCTCGATGGCCGCGTTGTATTCCGCCATCAGCTGCGCGAAGCGCTGCGACAGCTTCACGACGTCCGAATTCACGCTGTGGCGTTCCTTGCTGTTCAGGCGCGATGCCCCGTAGGACAGGGTGATGCCGCGCAGATCGGCAAGCGCTGCGGTCACATGCGGAAAGCCCGAAGCCGCCTCGAGCGCCGCGACCACATCGATCGGCATGAAGCGATCCGAATGCTCCGAAAGGTCGGAATAATAGCGCCCCAGCGTCGCCTTCGACTTTCCCGTGATCTGGCAGGCGGGTTCGATGCCCACCTCTTTCACCAACGCCTCGCTGTGTTTTTTCAGATAGGCCTGCACCGACATCGACCCTGTTCCTCATACGGCCCGGTAAGTCCGGGAAATGCATTCGATTTTTCCCATTAAATAAATCTTCGGCCTTTGTCGTTATTAAATACGGGTGACGCAGCCCCCGGACGGAAAACCGATAGGTGGGCATGTCCGCAGCGCGTAACGATCGTGCGATGTAACCAGTGCCGGCAGGACCCGGCCATTCCCCAGGCCTCGGCCTGGTCGGGTCCTGCCAGTGTCACATGCGCGCCACCTTGCGCCGCGGCCCGCCGATGGGCTAACAGCCCTCATGGCCAAGCTGTATTTCAACTATTCCACCATGAACGCGGGCAAATCGACCCTGCTGCTGCAGGCGTCGCACAATTACCGCGAGCGGGGAATGACGACCTACCTGATCACGGCGCAGCTCGATACACGCGCGGGCGAAGGGCGCATCGCCTCGCGCATCGGGATCGGCGAGCCTGCCGATACCTTCGCCCCGGACGAGGATCTTTTCGCCAAGATCGCCGCCCGCCTCGATCTTGGCCCGGTGGACTGCATCTTTCTGGACGAGGCGCAGTTCCTGTCGCCCGATCAGGTCTGGCAACTGGCCCGGGTGGTGGACGATCTGTCCGTCCCCGTCATGTGCTATGGCCTGCGCGTCGATTTCCGGGGCACGCTGTTTCCCGGCTCGGCCGCGCTTCTTGCTCTGGCCGACGAGATGCGCGAGGTGCGCACGATCTGCCATTGCGGAAAGAAGGCCACGATGGTCGTGCGCAAAGGCGCCGACGGACAGGCGCTGCGCGATGGCGCGCAGGTCCAGATCGGCGGAAACGAGACCTACGTCTCGCTCTGCCGCCGCCACTGGCGCGAGGCTGTCGGCGACCGCCCGGCGCGCTGACATTTTCTGTCTCAAATATCCCGGGGGGCGCCGAAGGCGCGGGGGCAGAGCCCCCTGCGCCCGTGGAACTCCTCAGACCGGGTTCGGCAGATCGCGCCCCTCGTCGAAGGCGATGAGGTTATCGACCGCCATCATCCCCATCGCGGTGCGCACCTCTAGCGCCGCGGTGCCCAGATGGGGCAACAGCACGACATTCTCCAGCGCGCGCAGGGTGCCGGGCACCTTCGGTTCGTGTTCATAGACGTCAAGGCCGGCCCCGGCGATGAGCCCGTCCGACAGCGCGGCGATCAGCGCGCTTTCGTCGATGACATCCCCCCGCGAGATGTTGACGAGATGCCCCGTGGGTTTCATCGCGCCAAGGGCGCTCGCGTCGATCATGTGGCGGTTGGCGCCACCGCCGGGAACGGCGATCACGACGATATCGGCGGCTCCCATCACCTCGGCGAGGCTCGCCAACTGGCGCGCGGGCACGCCGGGGTCGGCGACCGGAGAGCGGTTGTAGAACACCACCTCCATGCCGAAGCCCAGATGCGCGCGCCGCGCCACGGCCTTGCCGATGCGCCCCATGCCGACGATGCCAACCGTCTTTCCGGTCATGTGCAGCCCCAGCATCTGGGTCGGATGCCAGCCCTGCCACTTGCCGGAACGCACCAGCCGCTCCCCCTCGCCAGCGCGCCGGGCCGTCATCAGCATCAGCGTCAGCGCGATGTCGGCCGTGGCGTCGGTGACCGCGCCCGGCGTGTTGGTGACCGCCACGCCTGCCTCGCGCGCGGCCTTCACGTCGATGTGGTTGTAGCCCACCCCGAAATTGGCCAGCAGCTTGCAGCGCGGGTTCGGCACATCGGTGAAGGCCTGCGCATCGAACATGTCGCCCAGCGTGGGCAGCACCAGATCGTAGTCGCGCAGCGCCTCGATCACCTCCAGATAGGTCAACGGCGAGGTATCGTCGCGCAGAGTCACATCGAACCGCGCCTGCGCGGCCTCCAGCACGGGGTCCGGCAGCCGCCGGGTGATGAGAAGATTTGACATCAGAAGAGCCTCCCCCCTTCAGGAACGATCTGGTCGGGGCCGATCAACACCACCCCGCCCTCTGGATCGGGCACGCCAAGCACCAGCACCTCGGACATCACCGGTCCGATCTGGCGCGGCGGGAAATTGACCACGGCCAGAACCTGACGGCCAATCAAAGCCTCGGGCGCATAGTGCTTCGTGATCTGGGCGGAGCTGCGCTTCTCGCCGATCTCGGCCCCGAAATCGACCCAGAGCTTGAAGGCGGGCTTGCGCGCCTCGGGAAAGGGCTCGGCCCGCGTGATGCGCCCGACGCGGATATCGACCTTTTCGAAATCGGCGTAGGTAATGGTCATCTGCCCAGCTCCCGGCCACGCTCGGCCGCGGCATGAACCGCGCGTTTCAACAGCGCGGGGAAACCGGCGGCTTCGTCCATCAACACCGCAAGAGCCGCCGCGGTGGTCCCGCCCGGCGAGGTGACGTTGACGCGCAGTTGTGCGGGGTCTTCCTCGGCCTGCATCGCAAGCGCGCCCGCGCCCGCAACCGTCGCCTTGGCAAGCTTCATGGCCAGATCGGGGGCCAGCCCCTCGGCCACACCGGCCGCGGCCAGCGTTTCGATCAGGTGAAACACATAGGCAGGACCGGAGCCCGAGACCGCCGTCACCGCGTCCATCTGCGCCTCGTCGTCCAGCCGCACGGTGTCTCCCACAGCCGACAGCAGCGTCTCGGCCAGCGCCATGTCGTTTTCGCCTGCCTGCGCATTGCCGATAAGCGCCGTGATCCCGCGCGCGATCGCGGCGGGCGTGTTGGGCATCGCCCGGATCACGGGCGTCGCGGCGCCAAGCTGGCCCTCGAAGAAGCGGATCGGCGTGCCGGCGGCAATCGAGACGAAAAGCGTGCCGCCGCCGCCCAGCGGCTTCAGCCGTGGCAGCGCCTCTGTCATCATCTGGGGTTTCACGGCGACAAGGACGATGGCCGGCGCGGCGGGAAGGTCCGCGTTCAGGTGCAGGCCTTTCGCGGCAAGGCCTTCGACCCAGGGCGAGGGGCGCGGGTCCAGAACCCAGACGGCCTCAGGCGCCAAGCCCTGCCCAAGCCACCCCGCAAGCATCGCGGAACCCATCTTGCCGCAGCCCAAAAGCACCAGCCCGCGGCGGTTCACCTCGTCCAAAGTCATCGTGTCTCCCCGGTTCGTCGTCGTCCGGGGGGGAGCCTAGGCCCGGCCGTAGGCCTCTGCAATGGCGACCTGCATCGCCTCGGCCGGCGTGCGATCCGCCCAGGACACCAGCTGGAACGCCGGGTAGAACCGCTCTGCGCTGACGACGGCCGTGCTGATCAGCCGGTCGATCTGCTCGGGCCCCGCCCCCTGCCCGCCCGCAAGGACAAGGCCGTAGCGCCAGACCATCAGCTTCTGATCGGCCCAGTAGGTGTAGGCCCCGGCCCAGCACAGGTCGTTCACGCGGTTCAGCGTCTCGTAAAGTTCCGCCATCCGATGGTCCGGCGGCTCAAGCTCGAAGGTGCAGATCAGCCGCAGCGTCTCGTCCGGCGCGGACCAGGCAAGCGTGATCGAATAGGTCCGCCATTGCCCCTCGACCGCCATGGCGATCTGGTCGTCGGTGATCCGGTCGAAATCCCACTCATGGTGTTCGGCCAGCGTCTCGACGATATCGATCGGGTGAAGGTCGTCGCTGGTGAGGAAGTCTTCGGCTATCGACATGCCCGCCTCGCGTGGTTAGTTCCGGGCTGTTCAGCAGCCACTAGGAACTGGGACTACACCAAGAGCCTGCAGCCTGTGCGCCTGCTCTTACTAGATATGGTGTGCCCAAAGCGGACCTCTGTAAAGGAGATTCGTTGAACCGACTTGTGGAGAACCCGAAAGACCTGTGGAGAAGTCGGAAATGACAAACGCCGCCACGCGATCCGCGGGCGGCGTTCGTCTTGACGTGTCAGCCTGGTTGGCGTCAGGCGTATTCGGGCTTGGCCTCTTCGCGTGCCGTGGGCAGCTCCAGCGGCTCGGCGGCGGCCCCGGTCTGCGGCCCTTCCTCGGGGCTTCGACCAAGGTAAGCCCTGACCGCGACGGCCAGCACGGTGACCCCACCGATCACCGGCACCGCCACGACGCACATGATCAGCGGCGAGCCGAAGACATACAGCAGGATGGCTGCCGAATATCCAACGATCGCACCAATGATGATTGCCCCAAGGACCATCGCTCACACCCGTTGTCTTGCCCCACAGGTTGAGTGTCAGTCGCGCAATCGAGTCTGTCAACCCGAAGAAGTGTGAAAATTCATTCACAACCTCAGATTGTTTCATTTTCCATGTTGCGACGGGGAAGAACGCCGCCCTAAAGGCTCGGCATCCCCAGTTCGTCACCGCGCCGCCGCTCCATTTCCTGCGTGTAGCGCTTCAGGCAGAAGGCCTCGGACAGCGAGCCCAGAATGCGGGGCTTTTCGGCCGAGGCGACGACCGGCAGCGTCTCGGCCCGCGCCTCGCCGAACTTGTGCAGGATCTGGCGGATGTCGTCGCCCGGAAGCATGTAGCAGCCCTGACAGGTGGTCAGGTCGGCCACGACGAGATGTTCGGCGACTTCGTTGATGTCGGGATCAAAGGCCGCGGCCATGTCGATCATGCCGGCATATTGACCGCTGTCGGTGACGGCAAAGACCCATTTGCGCGAACCCAGCGGCACCGCCTCGCGCAGCTTGTCCAGCGACATCGCAAGGGGGACGGTGCGCACGTCCGACCGCATCAGCCGGCCAGCCGTCAGATCGGCAATCCAGCCGATGTCATGCCCACCCCGAAGCGGCAGGCCGCGCAGGTGAAAGCGCCAGGTCGAGAAGCTGTAGCCGAAGGTCAGCCGCACCGTGGTGGACGCGACCAGCACCCCGATCAACGCGCCCAGCGCGATGGTGAAATCCCCCGTCGTCTCCAGCACCAGAAAGACCATCGTGAAGGGCGCACCGATGATGGCCGCGCCCGTGGCCCCCATGCCGACCAGCATGAACGACGTGCGCTCCGGCAGCAGAGAGGGATCGAAATACCCCGCCGCCTGCACGAAGGCCGCGCCGATCAAGGCCCCGATGAACAGCGACGAGCTGAACAACCCGCCCCGGAAGCTCGCGCCCAGCGAGATCGCCGAGCCAAGCACCTTGCCCGCCAGCAGGAACAGGAGCGGGACCAGCATCCATTGCGTATCGAAATGCCACTGGATCGCGCCGTGGCCCGACCCGAGCACCTGCGGCGAGCCCATGGCAAGCACGCTCAGCGCGACGCCGCCCACGGCGGGGCGCGCCCAGGACGGCAGTCCGCTGGAGCGCAGCACGCGCTCGATGAAGGTCGCGCTGCGCATGGTGATGATGCCCACAAAGGCCGCGACGAACCCCACGAGGGCGAAGAGCGCGTAATGCATGTGCGGCACGGCGAAGGTGCCCATCACGGCAAACAGCGGCTCGCCGTGCCCCATGACGCGCACCGCCAGCACCGCGGACAGGCAGGCCGCCAGCACCGGCGCAAGCTGACGCGTCGTATAGCTGCCGTGGATCAGTTCGAACCCGTAGAAGGCCCCGGTCAGCGGCGCATGGAAGGCCGCGGCAATCGCGGCGGCAGCGCCCGAGGTCACCATGGTGCGCTGATCCTCGCGCCGCAGTGCGAAATACTTGCCCACCGCGGCAAAGACGCCCGCCCCGATCTGGCTGTAGCCGGCCTCCATCCCGACCGAAGCACCGCAGGCGTTCGAGACCACAGTCAGGCCGGTCAGCCGGACGGAATCCCGCAGCGACAGTTGCCCGCCATACAGCGCGTTCGCCTCGACAGGGTCGATGATTTCGGTCGGGCGTATCTTGTGCAGCACCAGCGTCAGCACGCCCAGAAACAGCCCCCCCAGACCCGGAACCAGCGCGAGCCGCCAGAAATCGACATGGGTCTGCGCGCTCAGATGCGTGTGGCTGATCAGGTTGAAGTCGATGTCGTGGAAGAAATAGACGATCTGGCGCAGCGCCAGCGTCACCAGCGCGACAAAGGCGCCGACGATCGCCGCGACGACGATCAGCCCGATCTCGAGGTTGCGCAGGGCGCGCTTGAACTCGGTGTATCGCAGCAGCGCGCCCCGGATCACCCGGCGGCGGAGCGGCAGACGCGACGAGGCAGAGGGAATCGGCATGGCAGCGGCCCGGCGGCAAAAGGTTGCATTCGGGAATACGAATACATTGAGACCGATTGCAACCCTAACCCGCGGGACCAGGCCCGCCGTCGGCCAAATTGCGAAGATGTGATGCCGATCAGCCGTTCAGCTTGGCTTCCAGCGCGTCGATGCGTGCCTTGAGCGCCGCGTTTTCCTCGCGCGCCTTCTGGGCCATGGCGCGCACCGCGTCGAATTCCTCGCGCGTGACGAAATCGCGATCGGCCAGCCAGCGGTCCATCCAGCTCTTCATGGCATTCTCGGCTTCCGTACGCGCGCCCTGGGCCACGCCCATCGCGTTCGTCATCAGCTTCGAGAGATCGTCGAAAATCTTGTTGCTGGTCTGCATCGCCGTCTCCTCTCGGGGCATGGCCCGGTCACGTTCGCCTTATATGGTCCGCAGGCCGCGCGGCACAAGGTTGACTTCGCCGCAGGCGGCACGGCAGGTATCGCCAACAGGAGGCGCCATGCACGGCTACATTCCCTTCCCCGACATCTCGCCCGAGGTGTTCTCTGTCACCATCGGCGGATATTCCTTCGCGCTGCGCTGGTATGCGCTGGCCTATATCACCGGCATCCTGATCGGTTGGCGGATGGTGGTGGGACTGGTGAAGACCCCGCGCCTGTGGCCCGCGGGACAGGCGCCCATGGTGCCGCGTCAGGTCGAGGATCTGCTGACCTATGTGATTCTCGGCGTCGTGCTGGGCGGGCGGATCGGCTACGTGCTGTTCTACGACCTGCCCTATTACCTCAAGTCGCCCATCCACATCCTCGAGGTCTGGCACGGCGGCATGTCCTTCCACGGCGGCTTTCTGGGCGTGGCCCTTGCCTTGACGCTTTATTGCCGCGCGCAGAAGATCCCGCTTCTGTCGGCTGCCGATGCGCTGGCCGTGGCGACACCGCCGGGCCTGATGCTGGGGCGCATCGCGAATTTCATCAACGGCGAGCTGTGGGGCCTGCCGTCCCATCTTCCCTGGGCCGTGGCCTTTCCGGGGCCGGAGGCGCAGAACTGCGGGCCGGACTGGCTTACCATCTGCACGCGCCACCCCTCGCAGATCTACGAGGCGCTGATGGAGGGCGTGATCCTCGGGCTGGTCCTGCTGTATGTGGTCTGGCGGCGGGGCTGGCTGAAATATCCGGGCAGCACGGCGGGGCTGTTCTTCGCGGGCTACGGGCTGGCGCGATTCATAGTGGAGTTCTTCCGTCAGGCCGATCCCCAGTTCATCACCAGCACGGACCCCGCGGGTAACGTCATCAGCTTCGGCCATCACCTCGGCGGTCTCAGCATGGGTCAGGTGCTGTCCCTGCCGATGATCGCGGTGGGTCTGGGCGTGGTGTTTTGGGCAAGACGGCGCGGCAAGCGACTGGCCGCCGCCCCGCGGGAGCAGGCATGACGGCGCTGGCCGCCTCTCTTGCCGCGCGGATCGCGGCAACGGGGCCGATCAGCCTTGCCGATTACATGGCCGAGTGTCTGCTCCATCCCGACCACGGCTATTATTCGACGCGCGACCCGTTCGGCAAACAGGGCGACTTCACCACGGCCCCCGAGATCAGCCAGATGTTCGGCGAACTGGCGGGCCTGTGCCTGGCCGGGGCGTGGCTCGATCAGGGGCGACCCGCCGACATCGTGCTGGCCGAGCCGGGACCGGGGCGCGGCACGCTTATGGCCGACATCCTGCGCGCCACGCGCGGGGTGCCGGGGTTTCACGCGGCGCTGCGCGTCCACCTCGTCGAGACGTCCCCCGTCCTGCGCGCGCGCCAGAAGGAAGCGTTGCAGGGCCATGACGTCGCCTGGCACGACAGCCTGCACGATCTGCCGGAAGCGCCGCTGTTCCTTGTGGCCAACGAGTTCTTTGACGCCCTGCCGATCCGCCAGTTCCAGCGCGATCCGCAGGGCTGGCGGGAACGCGTGATCGGGCTGGCGGACGACATGCTGAGCTTCGGACTGACCGCCCCTGCCCCCCATACGACGCTGGAGCATCGGCTGGCCGACACCGCTCCCGGCGAGATCGTCGAGGTCTGCCCCGCGGCCGGACCGCTCGCCTCGGCCATCGCGGGCCGCATCGCGCGCCATGGCGGCGCAGCGGTGATCGTGGATTACGGCGGCTGGCATTCGCGGGGCGATACGTTTCAGGCGCTTTCGCAGCACGGCCACACCGACCCGCTGGCGGCGCCGGGTCAGGCGGACCTGACGGCGCATGTGGATTTCGAAGCGCTCGCCCTCGCCGCGCGGGCAGAGGGCGCCGCGGTGTCCGACCTGACACCGCAAGGGGTGTGGCTCGAACGCCTCGGCATCACCGAACGGGCGCGCACGCTGGCGCGGGGCATGACGGGCGCGGCGCTCGAGGCCCATGTTGCCGCACATCGCCGCTTGACCCACCCCGAGGAAATGGGAACGCTGTTCAAGGCGCTTGCCATCTACCCGACGACCGCCCCAGTGCCACCCGGTTTTGCTTGATGACTTTGGAAATCCTCACCGCCGATTGCCTGTCCCCGCTGCGCCACGGGTTCTTTACCCGCAAGGGCGGCGCATCGTCGGGGATTTTCGCGGGGCTGAACTGCGGGCCGGGTTCGTCCGATCAGGCCGATGTCGTGGCGATCAATCGCGCGCGCGCGGCCAATGCGATGAACCTTGCGCCGGACCATCTGGTGACGCTGTCGCAGGTCCATTCCGCCGACGTCGTGACGCTCGAGGAACCGCCCGAAGAAAAGCTGCGGGCCGATGCCATGGTCACGCGGACACCAGGCCTTGGACTTGGCATCCTGACCGCCGACTGCCAGCCGGTGCTGTTCGCCGACCACGAGGCAGGGGTCGTCGGCGCCGCGCATGCAGGCTGGCGCGGCAGCATATCGGGCGTGCTGGAGGCGACGCTGGACGCCATGGAAGCCATTGGTGCAAATAGGAAAAACATCTCGGCCGTGATTGGCCCCACGATCAGCCAGGCCGCCTACGAGGTGGGGCCGGAGTTCTTCGACACCTTCCTGTCCGAAGACCCCGCCTACAGCCGCTTCTTCGCGGGCGGCAAAGGCGACCGGATGCAGTTCGACCTGCCGTCCTTCGGGCTCTTCCGCCTGCGCCAGGCCGGGATCGGCCATGCCGAGTGGTGTGGCCACTGCACCTTCGCGCGGCCGGACCTGTTCTATTCCTACCGCCGCACCACCCATGCGCGCGAAGCTGATTACGGCCGGCTGATCTCGATCATCCGGCTCTGACGCAGGCACAGGCCTGTCGCCACAATTCTGCCATCGGTTTCCCATGTTCGGCGCTTCCCCGCCATGCGCTCGCCCGATTGCGCGGCGAAGGTCAGGACAGTCGAGTCGCCATCCCGGCGACCGCTGCGCAAGGGGACGGGACCGATGAAGAAAGAGCGCCGCTGGCTCAAGTCCGTGATCGAGACAAGCCGCCAACCGATGCCTGCCCTTCCGTGGCAACGCGCCGTGCGCGCGTCCGCCCCGTCCGCGCCGCGCCGGATCGTCGCGGTCCCCCGTGGCGGGATGGCCGCGCGCTGAACCTTCCGCAGTTTGTAACGATTTCTCCGCCTGCACAGATGTGGCGGGCGTGCATCGACCTGAAAGGCTGACCATGATCGGACATTCGCGAAAAGCCTCGCCCGGCAGCCTGCTGCCGAGCGCGCCCAACGGTCCGGGATTGCAGACCGCGAAGCCACGACCAAAGGCTCTGATGCGGCGCTTTGCGGCCCAATGGCTGGCCGAAGAGGGTCAGTCGGACGATTACAACCGCCTTGCGCCCGCCTCGAGCTTTTTCGAATCCGCCTTCAACGCCTTCATCCGCGGCACGCTTCTCGCAACGCCCACGGGGCCCGTGGCCGTCGAGGATCTTATGCCTGGCGATCTGGTGGAAACCGCCGAGCGCGGGGCCGAAGTGATTCTGTGGAAGGGCAACCTGACGCTCTATCCCCATGGCCCCGGCATGCCCGGCCAGCCCGACGGCCTGTTCCGCCTCACCGCCGACTCGCTTGGCTATGGCCGACCGATGCAGGATCTGCTGCTGGGCAGCGGCGCCGAGGTCTGGGCCCCGAACCGCAGCCGGTTCATTCCGGCAGCCGAGATGCTGGACGGGGTCAGCGTGATCGAACTTGCGCCGCCTGCGCCGGTGACGGCCTACCACATTTGCCTTGCCGGGCGTCGCACGCTGCTGGCCAACGGCCTTGCCGTTTCCAGCTATGCGCCGGACGAGGCCGCGGCCCAACAGCTCACGCCGGAGATGCGCGCGCTGTTCCTGTCACTTTTTCCGAATCTGCGCGACCTTGAAGACATCGCGGCCCTTGCCGGGTCCGGCCAGAAGGCACGCCCGAACGGGTTTGCCGCCGCCTGACGCGGTTCAGGCGTTGCGCGCCAGCCGGTCTTCCAGCACGTCGAACGGCACGCCCGGCTGATCCTTGGCGCAGCGGATGACAAGGCTGGTCTTGACCGAGGCCACATTGTCGGCCGCCGTCAGTTCTTCCGTGAGGAAGGTCTGAAACGTCGAAAGATCCGGCGCCACGCATTTCAGGATGAAGTCGATCTCGCCGTTGAGCATGTGGCACTCGCGCACCAGCGGCCATTCCCGGCAGCGGCGTTCGAAGGCGGACAGATCAACCTCGGCCTGGCTGTGCAGGCGCACCATGGCGAAGACCTGCACCTCGAACCCGAGTTCGCGCGCGTTGATGTCGGCGTGATAGCCGCGGATGTAGCCCGCTTCTTCCAGCGTGCGCACGCGCCGCAGGCAGGGCGGCGCAGAGATGCCGACGCGCTTGGCAAGCTCGACATTCGTCATGCGGCCATCGGCCTGCAATTCCGCCAGGATCTTGCGGTCGATCGGATCGAGTTTCGAACCTGCCATGTCATCTCCTCCGGCTGGGCCGGAACTTACGCAATTGCTTTCGCCCACGCAATAATGTTTCAATCGCGCGCAACTATTTTAGGCAGCGCCTGCGTCGTGCAGGACTTGCCCTCCGGCAAGGGCTTTCCCCGGGCCGGGCGCCGCCCTATATCGGGATCGCAAGCGGAATGCGAGGGCAGATCATGGGCGACACGCGGCATACTCGAGTTTTGATCATTGGATCCGGCCCGGCCGGCTACACGGCCGCGGTCTATGCCTCGCGCGCGATGCTCAAGCCGCTTCTGGTGCAGGGCATCCAACCCGGCGGGCAGCTGACCATCACGACCGAGGTCGAGAACTGGCCCGGCGAGACCGAGATTCAGGGCCCCGACCTCATGGTGAAGATGCAAGAGCACGCCACCGCCATGGGGGCCGAGGTCATTTCCGACATCATCACCTCGCTTGACCTGTCCAAGCGCCCCTTCACGGCGAAGGGCGATGGGGGCACGACCTACACCGCCGACGCGGTGATCCTTGCCACCGGTGCGCAGGCGAAATGGCTTGGCCTGCCGTCCGAGGAGAAATTCAAGGGCTTCGGCGTATCGGCCTGCGCGACCTGCGACGGCTTCTTTTACCGGGGCCGCGAGGTCGTCGTGATCGGCGGCGGCAACACCGCCGTGGAAGAGGCGCTGTTCCTGACCAATTTCGCAACCAAGGTCACGCTGATTCACCGCCGCGACGAACTGCGCTGCGAGAAGATCCTTGAACACCGCGCCCGCGCCAACCCGAAGATCGTCTTTGCCTGGAACAAGGTGCCCGAAGAGATCCTTGGCACGGAAGAGCCGATGGGCGTGACGGGCGTCCGGGTCAAGGACACCAAGACCGGCGAAGAGAGCGTGATCCCCTGCGACGGCTTCTTCGTCGCGATCGGCCACGCCCCGGCGTCGGATCTCGTGAAGGATCAGCTGGAGCTGCACCACGGCGGCTACGTCAAGGTCGAGCCCGGTTCGACCCGCACCTCGATTCCCGGCGTCTTTGCCGCGGGCGATCTGACGGACCACGTTTACCGTCAGGCCGTCACCTCGGCCGGCATGGGCTGCATGGCTGCGCTCGATGCGGAACGCTGGCTGGCCGAGCAGAGCGATCTCCCGGCGGCCGAAGCGGCGGAATAACGTTTCGGGTTTCGGACAAAGGCTGGCAAATCCTCCGTATTTTCTGCGGATTGCGTCGGTTTGCTTGAATTTTGTCACTTTTCTCGGCTAGAGGCGCGGCATCGGGCGATGCCGCCCCTCAATGACGAAAGCCGAAGTCCAGATGTTGATCGCCAACCACGCCCCGATCCCGGAGCTTTATGTATCTTACGAATCCGCACAGAAGCTGAGGGCGGAGGCGGGCAGCCTGCCGTCCTGGGACCTGACGCAGCGGCAGGTCTGCGATCTGGAGCTTCTGATGAACGGCGGGTTCCATCCGCTGAAGGGCTTCCTTACGGAAGAGGATTACAACGGCGTCGTGGACAACATGCGCCTGACCTCTGGCGCGCTCTGGCCGATGCCGATCACGCTCGATGTGTCGCAGAAATTCGCCGACGGCGTGGAGCCGGGGCAGGACATCGCGCTGCGCGACCCCGAGGGCGTGATCCTCGCGATCCTGTCGGTCACCGACAAATGGGTGCCGAACAAGGCGCATGAGGCGAAGGGCGTCTTCGGCGCCGACGACCTTGCGCATCCGGGCGTGAACTACCTGCACAACGTGGCGGGCCCCGTTTACCTTGGCGGACCGATCACCGGCATCCAGCCGCCGGTTCACTACGACTTCAAGGGCCGCCGCGACACGCCAAACGAGCTGCGCGCCTATTTCCGCAAGCTCGGCTGGCGGCGGGTCGTGGCCTTCCAGACCCGCAATCCGCTGCACCGGGCGCATCAGGAACTGACCTTCCGCGCCGCGAAGGAAGCGCAGGCCAACCTGCTTATCCACCCGGTCGTCGGCATGACGAAGCCCGGCGATGTCGATCACTTCACCCGCGTGCGCTGCTATGAGGCGGTGCTGGACAAATACCCCGCGGCCACCACGCATCTGAGCCTGCTGAACCTCGCCATGCGGATGGGCGGCCCGCGCGAGGCGCTGTGGCATGCGATCATCCGCAAGAACCACGGGCTGACGCATTTCATCGTCGGCCGCGACCATGCCGGCCCGGGCAAGAACAGCGCGGGCGAAGATTTCTACGGCCCCTACGACGCACAAGAGATGGTGCTGCGGCATCAGGACGAGATCGGCATCGAGGTCGTGCCCTTCAAGCAGATGGTCTATGTGCAGGAGAAGGCGCAGTATTTCCCGATGGACGAGATCCCCGAGGGCGAGACCGTGCTGAACATCTCGGGCACCGAACTGCGCCGCCGACTGCGCGAGGGGCTGGAGATCCCGGACTGGTTCTCTTTCCCCGAGGTGGTGGCCGAGCTGCGCCGCACCTCGCCGCCCCGCTCGCGCCAGGGCTTCACCGTGTTCTTCACGGGCCTCTCGGGCTCGGGCAAATCGACGATCGCCAACGCGCTGATGGTCAAGCTGATGGAGATGGGCGGACGCCCCGTGACGCTCCTCGATGGCGACGTGGTGCGCAAGCACCTGTCATCCGAACTTGGCTTCTCGAAAGAGCACCGCGACCTGAACATCAAGCGGATCGGCTATGTCGCAAGTGAGATCACCAAGAACGGCGGCATCGCGATCTGCGCGCCGATCGCGCCCTATACTGCCACCCGGCGGGCGGTGCGCGAGATGATCGAGGCCTATGGCGCCTTTGTCGAGGTGCATGTGGCCACGAGCCTCGAGGAATGCGAGCGGCGCGACCGCAAGGGCCTCTACAAGCTCGCGCGCGAGGGGAAGATCAAGGAATTCACCGGCATCTCGGACCCCTACGAGGCGCCTGCCGATCCGGAACTACGCGTGGACACCGAGAATGTCGATGTCGATCACTGCGCGCACCAGATCCTGCTCAAGCTCGAGAACATGGGGCTGATCGGCGCCGGCTACTGACGTCGTCGCGGCGCGCGGGAGAGCGCGCGCCGCCCGTCCCGTCAGTGCACGCTGACCGGCGTGCGGTCGTTCTGCCGGGCCAGCGCGAAGGCAATCGCCCGGTCACGCACCAGTGCGAGTTGCTCGCCATCCTCATCATGGACGGCATAAAGCTTCTGCACCCCGGGCAGTTGCGCCTGCACCTCGGCAGGCAGGGATGACACGGCCACCGGGCGGACGTACACGATACGTTCCCCGTCTTCCTGTCCGAAATCGAATTTCACATCCATCGAAACCTCCTCAGGCTTTCGTGATCTTGATCGTCTGGACAACCGGCTCCGGCACGGACCGGACAAGGTCCACATGCAAAAGGCCATTTTCCAGGTTCGCCCCGGCCACCTCGACCCCCTCGGCCAGCACGAAGCTGCGCTGAAAGGCCCGGGCCGCGATCCCGCGGTGCAGGAATACGCGGTCCCCGTCATCGTCCTGCTGGCGGCCCCGGATCACCAGTTGCCGATCCTCGACCGTGATCGACAGGTCGCTTTCCCGAAATCCCGCCACCGCAAGCGTGATGCGGTAGGCATTGTCCGAGCCCTGCTCGATGTTGAACGGCGGATAGCCTTCCGAGGCCGTCTTGGCCGTGCGCTCGACCAGCCGGTCAAGCTGCTCGAACCCCAGAAGAAAGGGATGCGATCCGAAGGTGAGTTTCGTCATCTGGCCTGTCCTTGCACGAAGCGACATTGCGAAAGGCCCCGTTTTCGGCAGCCTTGAGCGAAATATGGGCTGCCCCGCGGCCCCTTGCAAGAGGCCCGCCCGCCCTCACTTTTCTTCCCGAAACCGTTCGAACTTGGCTATATTTCGGGTTCCCGGAAACCCCGACTCAGCAAAGTCGCCATGAACGCCCCGATGGAACTCAACAGCGAGGAAGTGCTTCGCATCAAACTGGAGGTCTTGCGGCAGGAACACCGCGACCTTGACGATGCCATTCACGTGCTCGAGACATCCGGCCGCGGGGATCAGCTGACCCTGCGGCGGCTGAAGAAGCAGAAGCTGGCGCTGAAGGACCAGATCGCCCGGCTTTCGGACCTGCTGACCCCCGATATCATCGCCTGACCACATCATCGCCTGACCACTGGCGCTCGGTCCGAAGACTTGCCCCCGGCGTGCCCCCGGCTATAGTGCGCCTTCCTTTCGAAAGGGGGCGCGGATGGCAGAGGTCGGGATCATCATGGGAAGCCAGTCGGACTGGCCCACGATGCGCGAGGCGGCGCAGATCCTCGATGAATTGGGCGTGGCTTACGAGGCAAAGATCGTCTCGGCCCATCGCACGCCCGACCGGCTCTGGAGCTACGGCAAGACCGCAGTGGACCGCGGGCTCAAGGTCATCATCGCGGGTGCCGGCGGGGCCGCGCATCTGCCCGGCATGATGGCGTCGAAAACGCGGGTGCCGGTGATCGGCGTGCCCGTGCAGACCCGCGCGCTGTCGGGCGTGGACAGCCTCTATTCCATCGTGCAGATGCCCAAGGGGTTTCCGGTCGCCACCATGGCGATCGGGGCGGCGGGGGCTGCGAATGCGGGCCTCATGGCCGCCGGCATCCTTGCGCTGACCGATCCGGCGCTTGCCGCCCGTCTTGATGCCTGGCGCGAGGCGCTCTCTGCCTCCATCCCCGAGGAGCCCACGGATGACTGAGCCCCTGCCCCCCGGCGCGACCATCGGCATCCTTGGCGGCGGCCAGCTTGGCCGGATGCTGTCCGTCGCGGCGGCGCGGCTCGGCTACCGCTGCCATATCTATGAGCCGGGCGCCAATCCCCCGGCGGGCGACGTGGCCCATGCGGTCATCACCGCCCCCTACGAGGATGCCGCCGCGCTGCGCGCTTTTGCCGAGGCCGTGGACGTGGTGACCTACGAATTCGAGAACGTGCCCACCGCCGCGCTCGACCTGATCGAACAGCTCAAGCCCATCCGCCCGAACCGTCGCGCGCTGGCAGTGAGCCAGGACCGGATCGCCGAGAAGGATTTTCTGACAAGCCTCGGCCTTCGGACCGCCCCCTACCATGCGGTCACCACGGCGACGGATATGGCGGCGGCCGTGGCCCGGATCGGCGTGCCCTCGATCCTCAAGACGACGCGGCTCGGCTATGACGGCAAGGGACAGGCACGCCTGTCTTCGGCCGGTGATGCCGACACGGCCTTTGCCGCGATGAAGGGGGCCCCTGCCGTGCTGGAGGGCTTCGTTGCCTTCGACCGCGAGGTCAGCGTGATCGCCGCCCGCGGCCTTACGGGCGAGATCGCGGCCTATGATCCCGGCGAGAACGTGCACCGCGAGGGTATCCTGCGCACGACAACCGTGCCCGCGCAATTGACCGAGGCGCAGCGCACCGACGCCGTGCTGATCGCCGCGCGCATCCTGAACGCGCTCGACTATGTGGGCGTGCTGGGGGTGGAGCTTTTCGTGACGCCGGACGGGCTTCTGGTGAACGAGATCGCCCCGCGCGTCCACAACTCGGGCCACTGGACGCAGAACGGCTGCGCGGTGGACCAGTTCGAACAGCATATCCGGGCGGTCGCGGGTTGGCCCTTGGGCGACGGCAAGCGGCATTCGGACGTGGTGATGACCAACCTGATCGGCGACGACATGGACGAGGTGCCCGCGCTCGCCCGCCAAAGCCAGACCGCGCTGCACCTTTACGGCAAGGCCGAGGTGAAGGCCGGCCGCAAGATGGGGCATGTCAACCGCGTCACGGGACCGGCGCGCTAGGGTCGGGCGGCGCGTCTGGATATTTTTGCCAAGATGAAGGGCGCGGCGTGGACATTTCCCCGCGCCCGCGCGACCTTGGCCCGATGAAACCCCGTTCGCCCCGCCTTGCCGTCCGCGCGCTGGTCCTTGATGGGGACCGGCTTCTGGTCGTGAACGCCTATCCCGGCGGAATCTCGGATCTCTGGTGCGCGCCGGGCGGCGGCGTGCATTCGGGAAGCGGCCTGCCCGACAACCTTGCCCGCGAGGTCATGGAGGAATGCGGGATCGCGGTCGAGGTCGGGGAGCCTGCGCTGGTGAACGAATTCCACGATCCCGCCACGGGTTTTCATCAGGTCGATGTCTATTTCCGCTGCCGCGCGCTGTCGGCGCTGCCCGCGGTCTGGCGCGACCCCGAGGGCGTGGTGACCGAGCGGCGCTTTGTCACGCGCGACGAGCTTGCCCGGCTGCGCCACAAGCCCGACAGCCTTGGCCCCGCCGCCTGGGGACAAGGCATCCTTTACGACCCGCTAGAGGTGATCGTGCGATGAGCCGTGCCTTCGTGAAAGAGGGGACGGGCGATCTCGATCCCCTGCCCGACCTGCCGATCAGCGACAAGCCGAACTGGGTCACGCCATCGGGCCTTGCCGCGCTGAAGGCGCGTCTGGCCGAGGCGCAGGCCCGCCTTGCCGCACTTCGGGCGCGGCCCGAGCGGCTGGACAAGCTGCCCGAGGCGGCGGCCGAGCGCGATATCCGCTATCTCGAGGCGCGGCTGGCCACGGCCATACTGACGCCGCCGCCCCCCGCCCCGACCGAGGTCGGATTTGCCACCGCCGTGACGGTCGCCGATGACGCGGGGCATGAGACGACCTACCGCATCACCGGCGAGGACGAGGCCGACGCCGCCCGGGGCTGGATCTCGCTCCACGCGCCGCTGGCCCGCGCGCTCATCGGGGCCGAGTTCGGCGATCTGGTGATCTGGCGCCGCCCGGCGGGATCGGTGAAGCTGGAGGTCATCTCCATCGCCCCCGCGCCCTAGTCGTTCTTTCCGGTCCCACGATCCGCGCCGGAGACTGCACCGCCGAAGCAGGTCGCGCCCGCACTGCGCCCAACGAAAAGGGGCGGCCGAAGCCGCCCCTTCCCGAATGTCTGGCCGATTGGCCGGGATTACATCATCCCGCCCATGCCGCCCATGCCGCCCATGTCCGGGGCGCCGCCGGCGGCCTTGTCCGCCGGCTTGTCGGCGATCATGGCTTCCGTGGTGATGAGCAGGCCAGCGACCGACGCCGCATCCTCAAGCGCGGTGCGCACGACCTTGGCCGGGTCGATGACGCCGAACTTGAACATGTCGCCATATTCTTCGGTCTGAGCGTTGAAGCCGAACTTCGGATCGTTCGATTCGCGGACCTTGCCGGCCACGACCGAGCCGTCCACGCCGGCGTTCTCGGCGATCTGACGCAGCGGGGCTTCCAGCGCCTTGCGGACGATGGTGATCCCGGCGTTCTGGTCGCTGTTCATGCCCGAGAGGTTCGCCAGAACCTTCGCGGCCTGCACCAGAGCCACGCCACCGCCGACGACGATGCCTTCCTGCACCGCGGCGCGGGTCGCGTTCAGCGCGTCGTCCACGCGGTCCTTGCGCTCTTTCACTTCGACTTCGGTCATGCCGCCGACGCGGATCACGGCCACGCCACCGGCGAGCTTTGCGACACGCTCTTGCAGCTTCTCGCGGTCGTAGTCCGAGGTGGTTTCCTCGATCTGGTTGCGGATCTGGGCGACGCGCGCTTCGATCTCGGCCTTTTCGCCGGCGCCGTCGATGATCGTCGTGTCATCCTTCTTGATGATGACGCGCTTCGCGGTGCCGAGCATGTCGAGCGTGACATTCTCGAGCTTCATGCCGAGGTCGTCCGAGATCACCTGACCGCCGGTCAGGATCGCGATGTCCTGCAGCATGGCCTTGCGGCGATCGCCGAAGCCCGGGGCCTTGACGGCAGCGATCTTCAGGCCGCCACGCAGCTTGTTCACGACGAGCGTGGCGAGGGCTTCGCCTTCCACGTCTTCGGCGATGATCAGCAGCGGCTTTTGCGACTGGATGACCGACTCGAGCAGCGGGACCATCGGCTGCAGCGACGAGAGCTTCTTTTCGTGCAGCAGGATGAAGCAGCTTTCCAGCTCGGCCGTCATCTTGTCGGCGTTGGTGACGAAGTAGGGCGACAGGTAGCCGCGGTCGAACTGCATCCCTTCGACGACTTCGGTCTCGGTCTCGAGGCCCTTGTTCTCTTCGACGGTGATGACGCCTTCGTTGCCGACCTTCTGCATCGCGTCGGCGATCTGACGGCCGATTTCGGCTTCGCCGTTGGCCGAGATGGTGCCGACCTGCGCGACTTCCGCCGAATCGTTCACCGGACGGGCAGCGCCCTTGATTGCCTCGACGACCTTGTGCGTGGCCATGTCGATGCCGCGCTTGAGGTCCATCGGGTTCATGCCGGCGGCAACCGCCTTCATGCCTTCCTTGACGATCGCCTGCGCCAGAACGGTCGCGGTCGTGGTGCCGTCGCCGGCCTCGTCATTGGTGCGCGAGGCGACTTCTTTCACCATCTGCGCGCCCATGTTCTCGAACCGATCGGCGAGCTCGATTTCCTTGGCGACCGAAACGCCGTCCTTCGTGATGCGCGGGGCACCGAACGACTTCTCGATCACGACGTTGCGGCCTTTCGGGCCGAGGGTCACCTTCACCGCGTCGGCGAGGATGTTGACGCCACGCAGCATGCGGTCGCGGGCATCGGATTCGAACTTGACGTCCTTGGCAGCCATGTTGGTTTGCTCCTGGGTGTCTGGGTTGGTTAAGGTCTGCGACGGCTCAGGCGATGATGCCGAGGATGTCGCTTTCCTTCATGATCAGCATTTCGGTGCCGTCGATGGTGACTTCGGTGCCCGACCATTTGCCGAACAGCACGCGGTCGCCAGCCTTCACAGCCGGGGCGATCAGTTCGCCCGAGTCCTTGCGCGCACCTTCGCCCACGGCGACGATTTCGCCTTCGGCGGGTTTTTCCTTCGCGGAATCGGGGATGATCAGGCCGCCCTTGGTCTTCTCCTCGCTTTCGATGCGACGGACAAGCACGCGGTCGTGCAGCGGTTTGAATGCCATCAGTGAACTCCCTCAGGGTTCAGGTTGAAATTTGATTAGCACTCACTGAAGGCGAGTGCCAATGACAGCTAGGTAGGCAGAGCGGACGGGCCTGTCAACAGGGGCCTGCGCAAATTTTCGCACCCGCCCGAGGCGGCGGCGCACCCGTGACAAGCCATGCTGCACCGCCTATAAGGCCCGCAAATCGACCACCGAACGGATGTGACCATGATCAAGGTTTTCGGCCACAAGGCCCCCGACACCGATTCCACCGGTTCGCCCATCATCTGGGCGTGGTATCTGAACCAGGTGAAGGGCACCCCGGCAAAACCCGTGCTGCTGGGCGAGCCGAACACCGAGGCGGCCTTTGTCCTCCGTCACTGGGGGCTGGAGAAGCCCGAGATCATCCGCGAGGTCACGGCCGACGATACCTGCGTGATCGTGGACACAAACAATCCGGCCGAGCTGCCCGCGGCGATCAACGACGCGAAGGTCGTCGAGATCATCGACCACCATCTGCTGGCCGGCGGCATCAAGACGCGCGCGCCCATCGCCATCACCATCCGCCCGCTGGCCTGCACCGCGACGATCATGCACGACCTGATCGGGGCGGACCTGTCGAAGGCGCCGCGGGGCGTTCTGGGCGCGATGCTGTCGTGCATCCTGTCCGACACGCTGGAATTCCGCTCGCCCACCACGACGGACCATGACCGCCACGTGGCGGAGAAGCTCGCCAAGGCGCTCGGCGTGTCGATCCCCGACCTCGCCGCCGCGATGTTCGAGGCGAAGTCCGACGTCTCCGCCTTCTCGGATGCGGAACTTCTGCGGATGGATTCGAAGGAATACAGCGTCGCGGGCAAGGAACTCCGTGTCTCGGTTCTCGAGACGACCGCGCCCAAGCTTCTGCTGGATCGCAAGGCCTCGCTCATGGCTTCGATGGAGGGCGTGGCGAAGGAAGACGGGGCCGATCAGGTGCTGCTGTTCATCGTGGACATCCTGAAGGAAGAGGCGACCCTTCTCGTGCCGAACGCGCTGGTCAAGCAGATGGCCGAGGCAAGCTTTGGCGTGACCGTCACGGGGGACACCGTGGTCCTGCCGGGCGTGATGAGCCGCAAGAAGCAGATCATTCCCGCGCTGAAGCTCTGATCCGACGGGGCGCCTTCGGGCGCCCTTCCCTGTTCCGGGGGCGCCCCGTCGGCGGCGCCCCTCCGCATGACAAGGCTGCCCCATGACCGCGCTCATCGCCTCGCTGGCCGAAATCTCCGACCGCTACGACGCCGTTCTGTGCGACCTCTGGGGCTGCCTGCACAACGGCCACGAACCCTACCCGGCGGCCGTCGCCGCCTTGCAGGCCTTTCGCCGGAAGGGCGGCCGCGTGGTGCTGCTGACAAACGCGCCGCGCCCCAATGTCAGCGTGATCCGCCATCTTGACCGGATGGGCGTGCCGCATGACGCCTATGACGTTGTCGTCTCCTCGGGCGATGCGACGCAGGAGGCGATGGTCGCCGGCATGGCGGGCCGCCGCGTCTACCACATCGGCGCGCCGAAGGACGAAAGCTTCTTCACCGAGATGCAGGACGCGCCCGAGCGTCTTTCGCAGATCACCCGCGTGGCCCTGGATGAGGCCGAGGGCGTCGTCTGCACCGGCCTTGCGGACGATCTGACCGAGACGCCCGACGATTACCGGGCCGTCCTGCTGTCGGCGAAGGTGAAGGGGCTGAAGATGCTCTGCGCCAACCCCGACATCATCGTGGACTACGCCGACAAGCGGCTCTGGTGCGCGGGCGCGCTTGCACGGGATTACGAGGAGATGGGGGGCGAGGCGCTCTATTTCGGCAAGCCCCATGCACCGGCCTATAGCCTTGCCCGCCGTCGGCTGGAAGCGCTCGGCCTGTCGGTCGCCAACGACCGTCTCCTGGCCATCGGCGACGGGATCGACACAGACGTGCGTGGCGGGCTGGCGGAAGGGATCGACACGCTCTTCGTCACCGGCGGCATTTCGGCAACCGACTTCGGGCCCGATTCGCTCAGCCCCGATGCAGGCAAGCTCAAGACCTGGCTGGAGGCGCGCAAGCTCTCGCCCACCGCGGCGATCCCGCGGCTGGCATGATCCGAAAAGCACGAATATTTCCAATTATGGCGACTTATAACAATAATCTTGCGCGGTGAATTTCGCCCGGTTATGCTGCACCGCAACATGACCGAGGGAATCGCCCAGATGTTCGACACGCCGACCGACAACCTGCCGCGGGGCACGATCTGCATCGAAGACCTCGAGATCGGCATGACCCGCTACGTGCAAAAGCCGGTCACGGACCGCGACATCCAGCTTTTCGCCGAGGTCTCGACCGACCGGAACCCGGTGCACATGGACGATGCCTACGCGCAGGACACGATCTTCGAGGGGCGCATCGCGCATGGCATGCTGACGGCTGGCCTGATCTCGGCGGTCATCGGCGAGCAGCTTCCCGGCCATGGCACGGTCTATCTTGGCCAGACGCTGAAGTTCATGGCCCCCGTCCGCCCCGGGGATACCGTCCGGGCCGAGGTGACGGTGCTCACCATTGACCACGCGAAGCGCCGCGTCACCCTTGATTGTCGGTGCCTTGTGGGCGATACGGTCGTCCTGAAGGGCGAGGCGCTGGTCCTGGCGCCCAGCCGGAAATTCGACTGACGGCGGGGCACCCGCACCGTCGGCCTTCCCGGGGGGACGATGCGGATCTTCAAGACATGGCACGGGCTTGAGCCGGGCGCACGCGGTGCATCGGTCGCCATGGGGAATTTCGACGGCGTGCACCGCGGGCATCAGGCGGTCATCGACCTTGCCCGCCGCCATGCCGGCCCGGACGCTCCCCTTGGCATCATCACCTTCGAGCCGCATCCGCGCGAGGTCTTCGCCCCCGACGCGCCGCCCTTCCGCCTGATGAACGCGGAAGCCCGCGCCCACCGGATGGAGAAGCTCGGTGTCGTCAGGCTCTACGAACTCCCCTTCGACACGTCTCTGGCGGAGATGTCTCCCGCCGCCTTCGCGCAACAGGTGCTCGCACAGGGTCTTGGCGTGTCCCATGTCGTGGTGGGCCGCGACTTCTGCTTCGGCAAGGGGCGCAGCGGCACGGCGGCCGACCTTGCCGAACTTGGCCAAAGCCTCGGCTTCGGCGTCACCGTCGCCGATCTGGTCTCGGATGGCGGCGAAGAGATCTCGTCCACGGCGATCCGGCAGGCCCTGACCGATGGCCGCCCGCGCGACGCGGCACGCATGCTGGGCCAATGGCACCGGATCGAGGGCGAGGTGCTCCACGGCGACAAGCGCGGCCGCGATCTGGGCTTTCCGACGGCGAACATGGGCCTCTCCGGCCTGCACTTGCCGCGCTTCGGCGTTTATGCCGTGCGCGCCGATGTGCTGTCGGGCCCCCATGTCGGCACCTATGACGGCGCGGCCAGCCTCGGCGTGCGTCCGACCTTCGGCGAGAATATCCCCAACATCGAGACCTTCCTGTTCGACTTCGAGGGCGATCTCTACGGCGCCGAGGTATCGGTGGCCCTGATCGACTTCCTGCGCCCCGAGATGAAGTTCGACAGCCTGCCCGCCCTGATCGATCAGATGGACGAGGACTGCACGCGGGCCAAGGAAATCCTCGCGGCCCTCTGACCCATTCATCTTGGCCCAGGTATCCCGGGGGTGTGGGGGCAGCGCCCCCACGCGGCCCCTTCCCTTTCGCGCCGCTCTCCCCCAATGTCGCGCCATGAAAGACCCGATCCCCCGTGACCGCCTGCGCCCCCGCTTCTGGGAAAAGTCCCTGACCAGCCTCACCCCCCGCGAATGGGAGGCGCTCTGCGACGGCTGCGGCAAGTGCTGCCTGAACAAACTGGAAGACGAGGAGACGGCCGAGATCGCCTTTACCCGCGTCGCCTGCCGCTTGCTGGACGGCGAGACCTGCCGCTGCGCGCAATACGAGATCCGCAAGCAATTCGTGCCCGAATGCGTGGTGCTGACGCCCGGGAACATCGGGGACATCGCCTACTGGATGCCGGTGACCTGCGCCTATCGGCTGCGGTTCGAGGGAAAGCCGCTCTACGACTGGCACCCGCTGATCTCGGGCTCGCCCGACAGCGTGCATGAGGCGGGGATCTCGGTCAAAGGCTGGACGGTGCCCGAATTCGAGGTGCCGGAAGAGGAATGGGAAGACTACATCATCGAAGGGGAGATCTGATGTTCTTCGTCTCAGACAACGCGGCCCCCGTCGCGCCCGAGGTCATGGCCGCGCTGGCCCGCGCGAACGAGGGCTTCGCCATGCCCTATGGCAACGATGCCGGCATGGAACACGTCCGCCAGCGCATCCGCGACCTTTTCGACGCGCCCGAAGCGGCCGTTTACCTCGTCGCCACCGGCACGACGGCCAACGCGCTGTCGCTCGCGCTGTTCTGCCCGCCGTGGTCCACCGTCTTCTGCCACCGCCATGCGCATATCGCCGAAGACGAATGCGGCGCGCCCGAATTCTTCAGCGCGGGGGCAAAGCTTACCCTCGTGGATGGCGCAGAAGGCAAGATGACGCCCGCAGGACTGGCCGAGGCGATCGCCAGCACCGCCCGCGGCGGGGTGCACAATGTCCAGCGCGGGATGGTCAGCCTCACGAACATCACCGAGGCGGGCACGCTCTACACCCCGGCCGAGGTCGCGGCGCTGACCGATGTCGCCAAGGCCGAGGGCCTGCCCTGCCACATGGACGGGGCGCGTTTTGCCAATGCGCTTGTCGCCTCCGGCGCCTCTCCGGCCGAGATGACGTGGAAGGCGGGGATCGACGTCCTGTCCTTCGGGGGCACGAAGAACGGACTGATGGGGGTCGAGGCGGTGGTGATCTTCGACCCCGCGCGCGCGTGGGAGTTCGAGTTGCGCCGCAAGCGGGCCGGGCATCTCTTTTCCAAGCACCGTTATCTCTCGGCGCAGATGGCGGCCTATCTCGCGGACGATCTCTGGCTGCGGCTGGCCGAGGCCGCGAACCGCGCGGGCCAACGGCTTGCCGCGGGGATCGCGGCGACGCCGGGCGGTAGCCTTGCAGCCCCGCCAGCAGCAAACCTGATGTTCGCCACCCTGCCGCGCGCCGCGCATAACCGCGCAAGAAACGAGGGCGCGGCCTATTACATCATGTCGCGCGACGCCGGAATGGAAGGCCCGGACGAGACGCCGCAGCTGGCGCGCTTCGTCACCTCGTGGTGCACCTCCGACGCCGAGGTGGACCGCTTCCTGTCGCTCATTCGCGGCCGAGGAAGTCGCGCAGGCTGCGCGCAACGTCCATCGTGTGCGTGATCGGCAGCATGTGGCCCGCCCCCTGCACGGTCACGCGCTTGGCCTGCGGCAGACGGCGTTCCAGCGCGTCGCAGATCGCGCCCACGATCGGCGGCGATGCGCCCCCCTCCATCAGCAGGACGGGCTTGTCGAAGCTCTCCAGCCGACCGGGGCGCAAGATGCCGCCGGCGTCCTCGCGCAGCGCCGGGTTGGCGGCGGGGATCAGGTGGATGCGGTCCGAAATGTAGCGACGCTGAAGCTCGGGCAACAGGTGCCACGGCACCCCGGCCCCCCAGCGGGCGGTGAACAACCGCGCGGCCTCGTCCTTGTCTCCGGCCTGAAGGGCGGCATGAACGGGCGCCTCGTCCCGCAGGAAGGCTGCCGCGATGGCCGCGCCGCCCGGCCCGTCGCACTCTGCCGCGGCAAACAAGGTCGGCTCGAACAACACCACGCGCCGCACGCGGTCGGGATGATTCAGCGCGAGCCGCAGGGCGACCGCGCCGCCGAAGGAATGGCCGATCAGGTCCACCTGCCCCTCGGGCAGCGCCGCCAGCGCCGCCGCTTCGGCCAGCGCACCGATGTCCGTGCCCGGCACCCAGTCCGGCGCATTGCCGTGGCCCGGAAGGTCGAACGCCGTGATCGTCAGAAGATCGCCAAGCGCCTGCCCAAGCGCGGACCATTCGCCGCCATGCGCCAGCGAGCAATGCACCGCCAGCGCCGCCCGCGGCCCATGCCCGTAATGCCGGATCGTCATCAGAGACGGCCCGCCAGATGCAGGTCGAGGTCGTCCAGCCGGTCCTGCCCCCAGAACCGCTCGTCATCGCCGGTGATGTAGAAGGGCACCCCGAAGACGCCGCGGTTTACCGCCTCTTCAAGGTTCTTCGTGTAGGTTTCCGCCCCCATCAACAGGCCGGAATCGGCCAGCCCCGGATCGAAGCCGGCGTCGGCCAGAAGCTCGCGGATCACGTCATCCTCGGCGATGTTGCGCTCCTCGGCCCAGACGGCGCGCGTGAGCGAATGCACGAGCCGACCGAGATCCCCGCCCCCCTTCGCCTGCGCCGCGATGATCGCATAGGCCGAGGGCGCGGTGTTCACCGGAAAGAACGCCGGTTGCAGGTTGATGGTCATCCGCTGTTTCGCCGCCTGACGTTTCAGCTCTTGCAGACGGTAGTCGCGCCGCGCCTGCGGCCGGTCCTTCAGAGCCACGCCGCCCGTGCGGGCAAAGAGCGCCGCGACATCCACAGGCTTGTAGCGGATCTCTGCCCCGTGCCTGGCCGCGATCTCTTCCAGCCTTGTGCCGGCAAGGTAGGTGAAGGGCGACATGGTGGAAAAAAAGTAATCGATCTTCGTCATTTGGTCACATGCTCCCCTGCCGCGGTTTGCAAGACCGTAGCCGGGTGATAAGCGGTGTCAACGTTACGAATCCTTCATCTGGCCCAGAGGATGACGACATGCCCGCCATGAGCGAACCGAAGCTGATTTCCGGCAACGCCAACCGTTCCCTCGCCCAGTCGATCGCCCGCCGCATGTCCATGCACCGCGGCATGTCGGTCGGTCTGGTCGATGCCCGCGTCGAGCGCTTCAACGATCAGGAGATCTTCGTCGAGGTGTTCGAGAACGTCCGCGGCGAGGACATGTTCATCATCCAGCCGACGTCGAACCCGGCCAACGACAACCTGATAGAACTGCTGATCATGACCGATGCGCTGCGCCGGTCGTCGGCCTCGCGCATCACGGCGGTGATCCCCTATTTCGGCTATGCCCGTCAGGATCGCCGCACCAAGGCCCGCACGCCGATCAGCGCGAAGCTGGTCGCCAACCTGATCGCCCAGTCGGGGATCGAGCGGGTTCTGACGCTCGATCTGCACGCGGCCCAGATCCAGGGTTTCTTCGACATTCCGGTGGACAACCTCTACGCCGCGCCGATCTTCGCGCTGGACGTGGAGCATCACTTCAAGGGTCGGCTGAACGATGTCACCGTCGTCTCGCCCGACGTGGGCGGCGTGGGTCGGGCGCGCGATCTTGCCCAGCGGATCGGCTGTGGCCTTGCCATCGTGGACAAGCGTCGCGTGCGCCCCGGCGAAGTTGCCGAGATGACGGTGATCGGCGATGTGTCGGGCCAGACCTGCATCATCGTGGACGACATCTGCGATACCGCGGGCACGCTGGTGAAGGCCGCCGATCTCCTGATCGAGAATGGCGCCAAGGAAGTTCACGCCTACATCACGCACGGCGTCCTTTCGGGGCCTGCGGTGCAGCGCGTGTCCGGCTCGAAGCTGAAAAGCCTTGTCATCACTGACTCGATCGAGGCGACAGAGGCGGTGAAGTCCGCGCCGAACATCCGCATCGTGCCGACCGCGCCCATGTTCGCACAGGCGATCCTGAACATCTGGAACGGCACCTCGGTCTCGTCGCTGTTCGAGGCCGATACCCTCGCGCCGATCTACGAAGGCATGTATTCGCGGGGCTGACATGACCTTGCCGGACGGGCGTCTGACGGCGCGTCAGACGTCCCAGTCATCTTCGTCCGGCACCTCGCCGATGGCGATCCAGTTGGCGCGGATGCGCGCGACGCGCGTGTCGTCCCAGGTGCGGAAGACAAGCTGAAACCCGCGTTCCGTCACCACCTCTGCACCGAGGTCGCCACGCTGGTTGGTGCCCCCGTGAACGTCCCACATCGCAAGGCTGACCTGAACCGCAGGCGGGCCGCGGAAAGAGGCGGCAAAGCGGATCTCGATCCGGCGTTCCCGCTTGCCCGTGCCCGTCCACATCTCGCCGTTCGTCTCGTAGTCGTCAAAGACGAGCAGGCTCCCCTGGTCGATCGCGATCGTCTGCCCTGTTAGCCTTATCATTCCGTTCCTTTCCCAGACGCCACATCTTGCGGGTCAAGCGACGGGAAATGTCAAAGAAAAAGGCCCCGGAAATCCCGGGGCCCTTTCGCATGACAGGGGTTGGGCGATCAGATCGCCACGGTGCCCCGAAGCATCTCGATGTCGTGCACCAGCTTTTGCGCCGCGTCACGATCCTCGGGCAGGGCCGCTTCCATCAGGCTGCGCGCCTCGTCGAGCATCGAGTCGATGATCGTGCCCGTGGCTTCCTCGATCGGCACGGCGCGCTCGGCCAGAACCGAAATCGCGCTTGCGTTGATCTCGGCAAAGCCGCCCGACACGACGAAGGACTTCACCCCGTCGCTGGTGGTCGCGCGCAGAACGCCCGGCCGCAGCGAGGTGATGAGGGGCGAGTGCCCCTCCATCGCCGTCATGTCGCCCTCGGCGCCCGGGATTTCCACCGCCGTCGCCGCATAAGACGCAAGCTTGCGCTCGGGCGTCACCAGGTCGAACTGCATTTCGTTGGCCATCTGTGCCTCCTCAGGCCGCGGCAGCCAGACGCTCGGCCTTCGCGATCACTTCCTTGATGCCGCCGACCATGTAGAAGGCCGCCTCCGGCAGGTGGTCGTATTCGCCGTTCACGACCGCCTTGAACGAGGCGATGGTGTCTTCCAGCGGGACCTGAACCCCGTCGGAACCGGTGAAGACCTTCGCCACGTCGAAGGGCTGCGACAGGAAGCGCTGGATCTTCCGGGCGCGGGCCACGGTCAGCTTGTCCTCTTCGCTCAGTTCGTCCATCCCGAGGATGGCGATGATGTCCTGCAGCGACTTGTAGCGCTGAAGGATGCCCTGCACGGCACGCGCGGTGTCGTAATGCTCCTGGCCCACGATCTGCGGGTCAAGGATACGGCTGGTCGAGTCGAGCGGGTCCACGGCCGGGTAAATGCCCAGTTCCGAGATCGCGCGCGACAGCACGGTGGTGGCGTCGAGGTGCGCGAACGAAGTCGCCGGCGCCGGGTCGGTCAGGTCGTCGGCCGGCACGTAGATGGCCTGCACCGAGGTTATCGAGCCCGCCTTGGTCGAGGTGATACGTTCCTGCAGCGCGCCCATGTCGGTCGCCAGCGTCGGCTGGTAACCCACGGCGGACGGGATGCGGCCCAGAAGTGCCGACACTTCCGAACCCGCCTGCGTGAAGCGGAAGATGTTGTCCACGAAGAACAGCACGTCCGTGCCCGACTGGTCGCGGAACTGCTCGGCCAGCGTCAGGCCGGTCAGCGCCACGCGGGCACGCGCCCCCGGGGGCTCGTTCATCTGGCCGTAAACAAGGGCCACCTTCGATTCCGACAGGTTCTCGGTCTTGATGACGCCCGATTCCATCATTTCGTGGTAGAGGTCGTTCCCTTCACGGGTCCGCTCGCCCACGCCCGCGAACACGGAATAGCCCGAGTGCACCTTGGCGATGTTGTTGATCAGTTCCATGATGAGAACCGTCTTGCCCACGCCGGCGCCGCCGAAAAGGCCGATCTTGCCGCCCTTGGAATAGGGCGCCAGCAGGTCGATGACCTTGATGCCGGTCACGAGGATTTCCGACGAGGTGGACTGTTCCTCGAAGGTCGGGGCCGCGCGGTGGATCGCGCGGGTTTCGGTCGCTGCGACCGGGCCCTTTTCGTCCACCGGCTCGCCGATGACGTTCAGGATGCGGCCCAGCGTCGCGTCGCCCACCGGCACCGAGATCGGCGCACCGGTGTCGGTCACGGCAGCGCCGCGAACGAGACCTTCGGTCGCGTCCATGGCGATCGTGCGCACGGTGTTTTCACCAAGATGCTGGGCAACTTCCAGAACCAGGCGCTTGCCGTTGTTGTCGGTTTCCAGCGCGTTCAGAATCGCGGGCAGCGCGCCCTCGAAGTGAACGTCCACGACGGCGCCGATCACCTGGGTGATCTTGCCCTGTGCTTTCGCGTCTGCCATCTCGTTTCTCCGGTTCCGTCAGAGCGCCTCGGCGCCCGAAATGATTTCAATCAGTTCCTTGGTGATCGCAGCCTGACGCGAGCGGTTATACTCGATCGTCAGCCGGTCGATCATGTCGCCCGCGTTGCGCGTCGCATTGTCCATCGCGCTCATCCGGGCGCCCTGTTCGGACGCGCCGTTCTCGAGAAGCGCGGTGAAGATCTGCGTCGCCACGCCGCGCGGCAGCAGGTCGGCAAGGATGCCCTCTTCCGAAGGCTCGTAGTCGTAAAGCGCCTCGGTCTCGGCCGCCCCTTCGAAATGGGCGGGGATGATCTGCTGCGCCGTCGGCACCTGGCTGATCACCGACTGGAAGCGGTTGAAGAAGATCGTCGCAACGTCGAACTCGTCCGCATCGAACCGCGCCAGCACGTCTTTCGCGATGGCCTGCGCGTTGGCATAGCCCACGCGTTTCACCTCGCTCAGATCGACATGGCCGATGAAATGGTCCGACAGGTCGCGACGCAGCTGTTCGCGCCCCTTCTTGCCGACGGTGAGGATCTTCACCGTCTTGCCCTGCGACAGCAGCTCCTGTGCCCGCGACCGGGCAAGCCGGACGATGGTCGAGTTGAAGCCGCCGCACAGGCCGCGCTCGGCCGTCATGACGACGAGAAGGTGCACCTTGTCGCTTCCCGTTCCCGCCAGCAGGCGCGGGGCGCTGTCGGACTGGCCGACAGAGGCGGCAAGGCTCGCCATCACGGCCGCCATGCGTTCCGCATAGGGGCGTGCAGCCTCTGCAGCTTCCTGCGCGCGGCGAAGCTTCGCCGCGGCAACCATCTGCATGGCCTTGGTGATCTTCCGCGTGGATTTCACGCTTCCGATCCGGTTCTTTAGGTCCTTGAGGCTCGGCATCTATCCTCTCCCGCGCCCTTCGGTCAGGCGAAATCCTTCGCGTATTCGTCCAGCGCGGCGCGGATGGCCTTTTCGAGATCACCGGCGACCTTGCGGTCGTTGTTGGTGATGTCGTCCAGCAGCGCCTTGTGAGTGGTGCGCAGGTGCTTGAGCAGGCCCGCTTCCCAGCGGCCGACGTCCTTGACCGCGACGTTGTCGAGATAGCCCTTGGTGCCCGCGAAGATCACGCAGACGATCTCGGCGTTGGTCAGGGGCGAATACTGCGGCTGCTTCATCAGCTCGGTCAGGCGCGCGCCGCGGTTCAGCAGACGCTGGGTCGCCGCATCGAGGTCCGAGCCGAACTGGGCGAAGGCCGCCATTTCGCGATACTGCGCAAGCTCCAGCTTCACCGGGCCCGCGACCGACTTCATCGCCGAGGTCTGCGCCGACGAACCCACGCGCGACACCGACAGACCGGTGTTCACGGCCGGGCGGATGCCCTGGTAGAACAGTTCGGTTTCCAGGAAGATCTGGCCGTCGGTGATCGAGATCACGTTGGTCGGAATGAAGGCCGACACGTCGCCGCCCTGGGTTTCGATGATCGGCAGAGCCGTCAGCGAACCCGCACCGAAGTCCTCGTTCAGCTTGGCCGAACGCTCGAGCAGGCGGGAGTGGAGGTAGAACACGTCGCCCGGATAGGCTTCACGCCCCGGCGGACGGCGCAGCAGAAGCGACATCTGACGGTAGGACACGGCCTGCTTCGAAAGGTCATCGTAGATGATCAGCGCGTGGCGGCCGTTGTCGCGGAAGTATTCCGCGATGGCGGTGGCCGAATAGGGCGCAAGGAACTGCATCGGCGCCGGGTCCGAAGCGGTCGCGGCCACGACGATCGTGTAGTCGATCGCGCCGGTTTCCTCGAGTTTCTTCACGAGCTGCGCCACGGTCGAGCGCTTCTGGCCGACGGCGACGTAGATGCAGTACAGCTTCTTGCTTTCGTCGTCGCCCGCGGCTTCGTTGTAGCTCTTCTGGTTCAGGATCGCGTCCAGCGCGATGGCGGTCTTGCCGGTCTGACGGTCGCCGATGATCAGCTCGCGCTGGCCGCGGCCGATCGGGATCATCGCGTCAACCGACTTCAGGCCGGTCGCCATCGGCTCGTGCACCGATTTCCGCGGAATGATGCCCGGGGCCTTCACGTCGGCCACGCGACGCTCGGTCGCCGCGATCGGGCCCTTGCCGTCGATCGGGTTGCCCAGACCGTCCACCACGCGACCCAGCAGGCCTTCGCCCGCGGGCACGTCCACGATGGACTTCGTGCGCTTGACGGTGTCGCCTTCCTTGATGGTGCGGTCTTCGCCGAAGATCACGACGCCGACGTTGTCTTCTTCAAGGTTCAGCGCCATGCCGCGGATGCCGCCGGGGAATTCCACCATCTCGCCGGCCTGCACGTTGTCGAGGCCATAGACACGGGCGATACCGTCGCCGACCGAAAGCACGCGGCCGACTTCCGCGACCTCGGCTTCCTGGCCGAAGTTCTTGATCTGCTCCTTGAGGATCGCAGAGATCTCAGCAGCTTGGATACCCATTTATCCGACCTCTTTCATTGAATTCTGCAGGGCGTCGAGTTTCGAACGGATCGAGGTGTCGATCATCTTCGAGCCGACCTTGACCACGAGACCGCCGATGATCGCTTCATCGACGGTGGTTTTCAGTTTCACGTCCTTGCCGACCTTCGCCTTGATGGCGGCGGCAAGCTTCTCGGCCTGGGCGGCCGTCAGCGCCTTCGCGGCGGTCACCTCGGCGGTGATCTCGCCCTTCGCGTCGGCGATCATCTGTTCCAGTTGCGCCACAAGCTGCGGCAGCACGAAAAGCCGGCGCTTTTCGGCCATCAGGGCCAGCGTGTGCAGCAGCAGGGGCGACAGGCCCATCTTCTGCGCGACGGCACCCATGGCAGCGCCCTGATCTCCGCGCGAGAACAGCGGCGAGCCGATCATGGCGCGCAGCTCGGCGCTTTCCTTCAAGGCGGCGCCAAGCGCCTCAACATCCTTTTCAAGCCCGGACAGAGCCTTGTCCTCGCTGGCCAGTTCGAAAACGGCCGTCGCGTAGCGCTCGGCAATGCCGGAAGAGATCGAAGCTGGTTCGGACACGTCCACCCTTCCGCTGTTCTTGGCCAGGGCTCAGGCGCCAAGCGCATTTGCCGCAGACCCCACCAGATGCGCGACGAAGCGCGCCCCCATCAAATTCGGCGTGGGTGTAGCAGAGGTCTTCCCCCCTCGCAACCACCTTGCTCACGATATGGTGAGGGTCGGCACACGTAATATCAATGGCTTGGCGGCGCCTCACGAAACTGCGACCCTTTGCGCACCTCAAGGCGGCGTCGGTTTGGCGCTAACATGCGGCGCAAACGGGCGCCCGGGGCGAAAAGGGTGAATCGTTGGCGGCGCATTCCGCCCGGGTCAGGCCGGCTCCACCCCCGGCACGGGAATGCCTTCAAGCACTTTCAGCGGCCGCCGCACCACGTCGCGCAGGCCCGGACGCGTGGGGGCATAGACCTGCTTGGAGGCCTCGACCATCAGCACGCCCCCCGCAAGCCACGGCGCGACAGACCGGCCCGCGCGTTCCCAATAGGGCGCCGTACGCAGCCAGAACCGCTTGTGCGAGGGCGGGGCATAAAGCGCGGAGGCGTGGCGTTCCGGCGTGAAGGCATAGCGGCGCAGCTGCGCCTCGAGCTGGCCCATGGAATAGGGATGCCCGTGACCGAACGGCGTGATGTCCCGCCGCGCCCAGAGGCCCGAGCGTGACGGGACGATGAAGATTACCCGCCCCCCGGGGCCCAGCACCCGCCGGCATTCGTCCAGCACCGCCCCGGGGCTGTCCGACGTCTCCAGCCCGTGCATCAGCACCAGCTTGTCCACCATGCCCGTCGGGATCGGCCATTGCGTCTCTTCGGTCAGAACCGATGTGTTGGGCATCCCCGCGGGCCAGGGCATCACGCCCTGCGGCGCGGGCATGAGCCCGATCACCCGCCGCGCATCGGCGAGATAGGGGCGCAGGAGCGGCACGGCAAAGCCGAAGCCCACCACCGTCTGGCCCTTCGCCTCGGGCCACAGGATCTGCAACTGATCGCGCACCGCTTTCTGCGCGGCACGGCCAAGGCCGGTCCGATAGTAGAAATTGCGCAGATCCAGAACATCTAGGTGCATTGACAGACATCCTTGCCGCCGCCGCGCCAAAGCGCAACAGTCGGCGTAACCTTACAGTGGATCACGGGAGAGGTCATGCCGCTTGAGATCGTCACAGTTCCCTGCCTTTCGGACAATTATGCCTACCTCGTCAAAGGCCCCGATGGCGTCTGCCTGATCGACGCGCCGGAAGCCGCGCCCATCCAAGCGGCGCTCGAGGCGCGCGGCTGGGGCCTCGACACGATCCTCATCACCCATCACCACCACGATCACGTGGGGGGCGTGGAGGCCTTGCGCAACCGCTACGGCTGCGAGGTCATGGGACCCGCGGCCGAAGCCGACAAGCTGCCCCCGCTCGACATGGCGCTGAAGGATGGCGACCGGGGCGGCGAGGGCGAGGCGCTGACCGTTGCCATCGCCGTGCCGGGCCATACGCTCGGCCATCTTGCCTACCACTTCCCGAACGCAGGCCCCGAGGGCGGCGCGGTCTTTACCGCCGACAGCCTCATGGCGCTTGGCTGCGGCCGCGTCTTCGAAGGCACGATGGAGATGATGTGGCAGAGCCTGTCGCGCCTTGCCGCGCTCCCGCCCGAGACGATGGTCTATTCGGGCCACGAATACACCATGGGCAACGCACGTTTCGCCCTGACCATTGACGGCACCAATTCCGCGCTTATCTCCCGATGCGAAGAGGTTGTGGCGAAGCGCGCTAAAGGCGAACCGACCGTGCCCGTGTCTCTTGCCGAAGAACTGGCGACCAATCCCTTCCTGCGGGCGGCCGATCCTGAAATCCGCGCCCGGCTGGGGATGCAATCGTCCAGCGACGCCGAGGTCTTCGCCGAGATCCGGCAGCGCAAGGACAGGTTCTGATGCATCGCGGCGCCATCAGGGCGCCGGACGGATGGCCGGGGCCGATCACATTTTGGGCTTGTGCGGAAGATTCTGCAAAGCCCGCGAAAAAAACCTTGAAGAGCGGCAAAGAACACCGAACTTTAAGCGTATGAGGCCACGGTCGGGGAAAGCGGTCCTGCCGCTCCGATCCGCAGAATAGGAGCACGTCCAGTGCCGTCATTTTCCAACACTCTCGAGCAAGCCATCCATGGCGCGCTGGCGCTTGCCAATGCGCGCCGCCACGAACTGGCCACGCTGGAACATCTCCTTCTGGCCCTGATCGACGAACCCGACGCCGCCAAGGTGATGCGCGCCTGCGCGGTGGATCTGGAAGAACTGCGCCGCACGCTGGTCGATTTCATCGACGACGACCTCTCCACGCTGGTGACGGATGTGGAAGGGTCGGAGGCCGTGCCCACCGCCGCTTTCCAGCGCGTGATCCAGCGCGCGGCGATCCATGTCCAGTCCTCGGGCCGGACCGAGGTGACCGGGGCCAATGTGCTCGTCGCGATCTTCGCCGAGCGGGAATCGAATGCCGCCTATTTCCTGCAAGAGCAGGACATGACCCGGTATGACGCGGTGAACTTCATCGCGCATGGCGTGGCCAAGGACCCGGCCTTCGGCGAGACGCGTCCCGTGACGGGCGCCACGGAAGAGCAGGAAACCCCCAAGGCCGAAGCGGGCGAGGCCAAGGATTCCGCGCTGTCGAAATATTGCGTGGACCTGAACGTCAAGGCCCGCAAGGGCGACGTCGATCCGCTGATCGGCCGCGAATCCGAGGTGGAACGCTGCATTCAGGTGCTCTGCCGCCGCCGCAAGAACAACCCGCTTCTGGTGGGCGATCCCGGCGTGGGCAAGACCGCGATTGCCGAGGGTCTCGCCTGGAAGATCGTCAAGGGCGAGGTGCCGGACGTGCTGGCCCACGCCACGATCTATTCGCTCGACATGGGGGCGCTGCTGGCCGGCACCCGCTACCGTGGCGATTTCGAGGAACGGCTGAAGGCCGTGGTCAAGGAGATGGAGGATCACCCCGACGCGATCCTTTTCATCGACGAGATCCACACCGTGATCGGCGCAGGCGCCACCTCGGGCGGGGCGATGGACGCCTCGAACCTTCTGAAGCCCGCGCTTCAGGGCGGCAAGCTGCGCACCATGGGCTCCACCACCTACAAGGAGTTCCGTCAGCACTTCGAAAAGGACCGCGCCCTGTCGCGCCGGTTCCAGAAGATCGACGTGAACGAACCCTCGGTCGAGGATTCGGTGAAGATCCTGATGGGGCTGAAGCCCTATTTCGAAGAGCATCACGACATCCGCTATACGCAGGACGCGATCCGCTCGGCGGTGGAACTGTCGGCGCGCTACATCCACGACCGCAAGCTGCCCGACAAGGCGATCGACGTGATCGACGAGGCGGGCGCGGCACAGCATCTTGTGGCGGAATCCAAGCGTCGCAAGACGATCAGCCCGAAGGAGATCGAGGCCGTCGTGGCCAAGATCGCCCGCATCCCGCCCAAGAACGTGTCGAAAGACGATGCGGAAGTGCTGCGCGACCTTGAAAAGTCGCTCAAGCGCGTGGTCTTCGGTCAGGACAACGCGATCGAGGCGCTGTCTTCGGCGATCAAGCTGGCCCGCGCGGGCCTGCGCGAGCCCGAAAAGCCGATCGGCAACTACCTGTTCGCGGGCCCGACCGGCGTCGGCAAGACCGAGGTCGCAAAGCAGCTTGCCAGCACGCTGGGCGTGGAGCTTCTGCGCTTCGACATGTCGGAGTTCATGGAGAAACACGCCGTGTCCCGCCTGATCGGTGCCCCGCCCGGCTACGTGGGGTTCGACCAGGGCGGCATGCTGACCGACGGGGTGGATCAGCACCCGCACTGCGTCCTGCTGCTGGACGAGATCGAGAAGGCGCATCCGGATGTCTACAACATCCTGCTGCAGGTGATGGACCACGGCAAACTGACCGACCACAACGGCCGGACGGTGGATTTCCGCAACGTGATCCTCATCATGACCTCGAATGCCGGCGCGCAGGAGATGTCGAAATCCGCCATCGGCTTTGGCCGCGAACGCCGCGAGGGCGAGGATACGGCGGCGATCGAACGCACCTTCACGCCGGAATTCCGCAACCGTCTGGATGCGGTGATCTCCTTCGCCCCGCTGCCGAAGGAGACGATCCTGCAGGTGGTCGAGAAGTTCGTCCTGCAACTCGAGGCGCAGCTCATCGACCGCAACGTCCATATCGAGCTGACGCCCGAAGCGGCCGGCTGGCTGGCCGACAAGGGCTACGACGACAAGATGGGCGCCCGCCCGCTGGGTCGCGTGATCCAGGAACACATCAAGAAGCCGCTGGCGGAAGAACTTCTGTTCGGCAAGCTGATGAAGGGCGGCGTGGTGCGCGTCGGGCTGAAGGACGACAAGATCGACCTTCAGATCGAGGAACCGGGCCGGCCCCGCATCGGCTCGGGATCGAAGCCGCCGCTGCTGACGGCGGACTGATCGGACCAAAGGAAAACCCCGCGCGCCAAGGCCCGCGGGGTTTTTCTTGTGGTCGCGTCCTTCGTTTCAGTGACGAATGGTTCGGCTGGAGATGAAGTCCATCGTCGCCAGCAGGACGCCCGAGACGACGAAGCTCATGTGGATGACCACCAGCCACCACAGCTTGACCTGTTCGGCCTCCGTCACCGCCTCGACCGGGTCGGCGATCTTCATGAAGGACTTCAGCAACGCGATGGCGCTGATCGCCACGATCGAGGCCACGAGCTTGATCTTCAGCCCGGAGAAATCGACCGTTCCCATCCAGCTTGGCCGGTCTTCATGCTCTGACGTGTCGATGCGCGAGACGAAGTTCTCGTAGCCCGCGAAGATCACGATCAGCAGAAGGTTCCCCGCCAGCGACAGGTCGATCAGCGACAGGGACAAAAGGATCGCATCCTCGATCTTGGCCGAATTGGTAAAGATATGGCCGAGCCCTTCCCACAGCTCTTTGCAGAAGATCGCCAGCAGCGCCACCAGCGCCACGACAAGGCCGATGTAGAAGGGTGCCATCAACCAGCGCGAGGCGAACAGCGCCCGCTCCATCCGCAGTTCAAAGGTCCGTTTACTGGCCTGCATGTTCACTGATCCCCGGATTTGACGACGCCAGCTAACCGGTGTCTGCCCGACTTGTCCAGCCGGGACGAGGGGGGATAACGCTGGCCGCCCCTGCGCCGCGCGGGCTGCGTCTGGCGATGTTTCGCCCGCCCCCCGCGTCAGCGCCCCGGCCTTATTTCTCGGTCAGTTTCAGTTCGATCCGCCGGTTCTGCGCGCGCGCCTCGGGCGTGTCGCCGGTCGCAACGGGCTGATACTGGCCAAAGCCGCTTGCCGCGAGGTGATGCGGGTCGAAGCCCTTCGCGATCATGTAGCGCACCACCGAAAGCGCCCGCGCCTGGCTCAGTTCCCAGTTGTCCGCATAGGGGCCGTTGCCGGTGATCGGCGTCGCGTCGGTGTAGCCGTTCACCTGAAGGATCCAGTTGATGTTGGGCGGGATCTGTTGGGCGACCTCGTCCAGCACGCTGACCACCTGGTCGATCTGCGCCTTGCCCGCGTCAGAAAGATCGGCCGAGCCCGACCGGAACAGCACCTCGGACGAGAAGACGAAGCGGTCGCCCACCACCTTCACGCCCGGCCGCCCGGCAAGGATCTTCGATATCTTGCCGAAGAACTCCGACCGGTAGCCGGCAAGGTTCTGGTTCTGCTCCTCCAGCCGCTTGCGAGCCGCCGCCTCGAGATCGGCGCGTTTCTTTTCTTCCACTGCAAGCCGGGCGAGCGCCTGATTGAGGTTCTTCGAGAGCGAGTCGATCTGGATCTGCGCGGCGCTGTCCTTCGCCGCCGAGGCGTCGAGCGCGTCCTGCAAGCTGGACAATTGCGCCCGCACGGCGGCGAGTTGCTGGTTGAGAACCGCCACCTGCCGCTGCGCCTCGGTCGATTGCGCCTGCTCTTGCGACAGCGCCTTTTGCGCCGCCGCCAGAAGACCCGCCTGCTTCTGCGCCTCGGTCAGGTTCTGCTGCGCCGATGCCTCGGCGACCGCCCTCGCGTTCTGCGCCGCAGCCAGAAGGGT
>JAGWVA010000123.1 GCA_028875855.1 Paracoccaceae bacterium | reverse complement strand
AGTCTACCTTTGCATCTTTGCCAGTATGTTACTTTTTTCTTTTGCGTTTTACATTCAATCACAACTCGGAGCGGCACCCGATACCATCCAGAAATGGTCAATCATTGCAAAATCTATTGCCGCAAGCGCAGCAGGCACTGGATTTATTGCATATGCAATTGCTTGGCTGAGGCGGATCTATTTGGACGACATCAGCGTTGAAAGAAGTCTGGAAAGATATGCACTGGACGTCGATCGAGCGAGTTGGTCGATTGAAACGCTCATGGAAATGGCCAAGCAGGAAAACGCCGAAATACCTGAGGCTTGGATAAAGGGTGTATGCAACGACCTATTTGTTACGTCCACAGAGAAGGAAGAGCCGACTGCCTTGCAGGCACTTGGAGCGATGATGGACGTCGCGGCGGGTGCAGAAATCGGATCAAACGGGGCAAAAATTGTCCTGAACAGGAAGGGCACAAAAGCTATTGCAGACTCGGCAAAATAGTCTTCTGTCCTTCAAAACTGTCCCACCACACAGGCCACGGTTTCCCACTCACCCCGGGCATCTCGCCCCCCCCTGCCCAACTGCGTCCCTCCGCCCCACCCGCCCGACCTTGTGACTTCCCCGGCCTCGCCCCACATGGCAAGGAAGGCATGTAAAGGAGGCCCCAATGTCCTACACCATCACCCGCCTGATCCCCGCCCCCCTCGAAGCCGTCGAACAGCGCACGCGGGATGCGTTGAAGACCAAGGGCTTCGGCGTGCTGACCGAAATCGACGTCGCGGCCACGATGAAGGCCAAGATCGACGCCGACATGCCCGGCTACCGCATCCTTGGCGCCTGCAACCCCAAGATGGCCTTCGGCGCGATCGGGATGGAGCCGCGCGTGGGCGCGATGCTGCCCTGCAACGTCATCCTGCGCGAGGTCGAGGGCGGGACCGAGGTGTCGGCCATCGATCCGGTCGCCTCGATGGCGGCGATCCCGAACGAAGCGCTCAAGGGTCTGGCCGGTCAGGTGCGCGACCTTCTGGCCGAGGCCATCGCGGCCGTGTGACCTCTGCCTGCTTGAAATCTGAACCGAAGCGTTCACATATGCTGTGCCGGGTTGCCCGCGACCAAGGCAACCAATTGATTTCGATAACGAAGGACAGAGAATGACCTCCTCCAAGCTTTTCACCCCCGTCCGCTTCGGCGCGCTGGAGCTTGCCAACCGCGTCGTGATGGCCCCGCTTACCCGCAACCGGGCGGAGCCGGACGGCAACGTGCCCTCGGCGCTGGCCGCGACCTATTACGCGCAGCGCGCCTCGGCCGGGCTGCTCATCACGGAAGCCAGCCAGATCATGCCGGAAGGCCAGGGCTATGCCTGGACGCCGGGCATCCATTCCGACGCGCAGATCGCGGGCTGGAAGAAGGTGACCGACGCGGTGCACGCCAAGGGCGGCAAGATCGTGCTGCAGATGTGGCATGTGGGCCGCGTCTCGCATACCTCGCTGCAACCGGGCGGGGTCGCGCCGCAGGCGCCCTCAGCCATCGCGGCGGGGTCGAAGACCTTCGACGGCACGGGCTTCGTGGACACCTCCGTGCCCCGCGCGCTGGAGCTGGACGAGATCCCGGGCATCGTCGCCCAATATGCGCAGGCCGCGAAGAACGCGCGCGCGGCGGGCTTTGACGGGGTCGAGATCCACGCCGCCAACGGCTACCTGATCGACCAGTTCCTGCGCGACGGCGCGAACAAGCGCACCGACGCCTACGGCGGGTCGATCGAGAACCGCGCCCGCTTCCTGTTCGAGGTGGTCGATGCCGTCGTGGCCGCCATCGGCGCGGATCGCACCGGCATAAGGCTTAGCCCGCTCTCGCCCTCGAACGGCATTTCCGACAGCGACCCGATGGCCCTCTTCTCGCATGTCATCAAGGGCTTGAACCGCTACAACCTCGCCTTCCTGCACATGGTCGAAGGCGCCACCGGCGGCGCGCGCGATGCCGAGACGGATGCGAAGATGGTCACGCTGCGCAAGCTCTACAACGGCAACTACATCGCCAACAACGGCTACACCCGCGCCATGGCGCTTGAGGCGGTGGACAGCGGCGCGGCCGATGCGGTGGCCTTCGGCCGGCCCTTCATCGCGAACCCCGACCTCGTCGCCCGGCTCAAGGCCGATGCACCGCTGGCCGAGGGCAACCGCGCGACCTACTACGGCGGCGGCGCGGAAGGCTACACCGACTACCCGACGCTGGAAGACGCGACGGCCTGACCGCCGGGGGGGGCCGTCCCGCGGGCGGCCCCTACCCCCGCCACAGACGCTCGCGCGTCAACTCGTCCATCGTCGCGCGGATCGCCTGATCCAGCACCTCGGCCATCCGGTCGATCTGGGGCTGCGTGATGATCAGCGGCGGCGACATCACGCACATCTGGATCAGCGGCCGCACCAGCAGGCCCCGTTCCTGGCAATGCCGGTCGATGCGCTTGCCGACCTCCAGATCCAGCGCCAGCGGATTGCGGCTTTCCTTGTCGGCCACGCATTCGACGCAAGCCATCATGCCAAGGCCCCGCACCTCGCCCACCAGATCAAGCGCCTCCAGCCGCTTCAGCGCCGCCTGGAAATAGGGCGCGGTCTCGCGCGCCCGCTCCAAGAGCCCGCCCTCCAGCAGATCGAGGTTCTTCAGCGCCACCGCCGCCCCGATCGGATGGCTGGAATAGGTCAGCCCATGGGCAAAGGTTGCCTCCGGATGGTTCGAGGCGCGCAACTCTTCCAGCAGCGCGGACGAGATCATCACCCCGCCCAGGGGAAAATAGCCCGAGGTCACGCCCTTGGCGAAGGTGATCATGTCGGGGGACAGCCCGAAGACCGCGCCCGAGGCGAAGACCTCGCCCAGCCGCCCGAAACCGGTCACCACCTCGTCGGCGATGAACAGGATGTCATGCGCGCGGCAAAGCGCCTCCATCCGGCGCAGATAGCCCTCGGGCGGCACCACCACGCCGCCCGACGCCATGATCGGTTCGGCGATGAAGGCCCCGATGCGATCGGCGCCCCGCTCCGCGATCACCGTGCGGAACTCCTCGATCAGATGGTCGGTGAAGGCCTCCACCGTCATCCCCGCCGGGCGCCGGAACGGGTCCGGGCAAGACAGGCGGATCATCCGCTCGCCCGGCTGCTCCATCCAGTCCTGATCGCGCGGCCGCCCGTTCAGCGCGCCGGTCAGAAAGCTCGACCCGTGATAGGCGCGATCCCGCGTGACAATCAGCTTCTTCTCCGGCCGCCCGCGCAGATCGTTGAGAAAGAACATTAGCCGCAGCGCCGTCTCAACCGCCGAGGTGCCACCCGTGGTCAGGAACACCCGGTCGAGCGCACCGGGCGCGTGGCCTGCAAGCCGCTCGGCCAGTTCCAGCGCGGGCGCGGTCGTCGTTGACCAGGGCGAGGCATAGGACAACCGCATCGCCTGATCGCGCATCGCATCGGCCAGTTCCGCGCGCCCGTGGCCTGCGTTCACGCACCACATGCCCGCCGGCCCGTCGATCAGCCGCCGCCCGTCCTCGTGCAGGACATGAACGCCGTCGCCGTCATCCATCGCCCCGGGCGCATCCGT
>JAGWVA010000013.1 GCA_028875855.1 Paracoccaceae bacterium | reverse complement strand
GCGCTGGTGCCCGCGGCGAGAGTCGAACTCGCATGGCCAAGGCCTAGGGATTTTAAGTCCCCTGTGTCTACCATTCCACCACGCGGGCGCGCGCCGACCTTAGCGGCAGAGCCCGCCGGGGGCCAGAGGGTCGGGGGCGGTCAGACGGGCGTGTCCTTGACCGCCTCCATTGCCACATAGGTCGAGGTCGAGGCGACATGCGGCAGGGCGGACAGACGGTCCGCCAGCACCTGCCGATAGGCCGCGATATCCGAGGTGCGCACCTTCAGAAGGTAATCGAAGCCGCCCGCGATCATGTGGCATTCCTCGATCTCGGGCACATGGGTGACGGCGCGGTTGAAGGCCTGCAACGCCGCCTCGCGCGTGTCGGTCAGCCGCACCTCGACAAAGGCCACGTGCGACAGGCCCATGCGGATCGGGTCCAGCAGCGCGCGATAGCCGGTGATCACGCCGGTTTCCTCCAGCCGTTTCACCCGCGCCTGCGTGGGGGATTTCGACAATCCGATCCGCCGCGCCAGCTCGGTGATCGAGATCCGCCCATCGGCGGCCAGCACCTGAAGGATCGCGCGGTCGAAGCGGTCGAGTTCGGGGAAAATCGGTTGGCTCGTCATGGGACCTCTCATCGGGTCAATCGGATCGGAAGACAACAGTCTTCGGGAAATCGGACTGCGTCCAGCAGGATATCATCGTGAAAACGGGAGAATCGCCATGGATGCCATCTTGCAGGAGCTTCTGAACGGGATCGAGGCGATGACTCTCGCCCCCGAAGGTCCGCTGGTCAGCCGGCTGATCCGGCAGGCGGCGCTCGATCCCGCGGCCCGCGATCGTGTCGTGGCCCGCGGCGCCGACCTCGTCCGCCGCATCCGCGACAGCGCGAAGCCCGGGCTGATGGAGGTCTTTCTGGCCGAATACGGCCTGTCCACGGAAGAGGGCATCGCCCTGATGTGTCTGGCCGAGGCGCTTTTGCGGGTGCCCGATGCCGAGACGATGGATGCGCTGATCGAAGACAAGATCGCCCCGTCGGACTGGGGTCGCCATCTGGGCCGGTCGGCCTCGTCCCTGGTCAACGCGTCCACCTGGGCGCTCTTGCTGACGGGCAAGGTGCTGGAAGACCGCGCGCCCGGCGTCGTGGGGCATCTGCGCGGCGCCGTGAAGCGGCTGGGAGAGCCGGTCATCCGCAGCGCGGTCAGCCGCGCGATGAAGGAGATGGGCCGCCAGTTCGTGCTGGGCGAGACGATCCAGTCCGCGATGGACCGCGCCCGCACGCTTGAGGCGAAGGGCTATACCTACAGCTACGACATGCTGGGCGAGGCCGCGCGGACCGAAGCCGACGCCCGCCGGTATCATCTTGCCTATTCCAAGGCGATCGGCGCAATCGCCGGGGCCTGCAAGAGCCGCGACATCCGCGACAATCCGGGTATCTCGGTGAAGCTTTCGGCCCTGCATCCGCGCTACGAGGTCGCCAAGCGCGACCGCGTGATGTCCGAACTCGTGCCCCGGGTGCGCGCGCTGGCGGGGCTGGCCAAGGCCGCGGGCCTCGGCTTCAACATCGACGCGGAAGAGGCAGACCGACTCACGCTCTCGCTCGAGGTGATCGAGGCGGTGCTGTCGGACCCGTCACTCAAGGGCTGGGACGGCTTCGGGGTCGTGGTGCAGGCTTATGGCCGGCGTGCGGGGCTGGCGATCGACTGGCTCCATGCGCTGGCGGAACGGCTGGACCGGCGCATCATGGTCCGGCTGGTCAAGGGCGCCTACTGGGACACCGAGGTGAAGCGGGCGCAGGTCATGGGGCTGGACAGCTTCCCCGTCTTTACCCGCAAGACCGCGACGGACGTCAGCTACATCGCGAATGCCCGCAAGCTTCTGGGCATGACGGACCGGATCTATCCGCAGTTTGCCACCCACAACGCCCATACCGTGGCCGCGATCCTCGAGATGGCGACCGACAAGACGGCCTTCGAGTTCCAGCGCCTGCACGGCATGGGCGAGCGCCTGCACGAGATCGTTCACACGACCGAAGGGACCCGCTGCCGCATCTATGCCCCGGTCGGCGCGCATCGCGACCTTCTGGCCTATCTCGTGCGACGGCTGCTGGAGAACGGCGCGAACTCGTCCTTCGTGAACCAGATCGTGAATGAAGAGGTGCCCCCCGAAACGGTGGCCGCCTGCCCCTTCGCCGCGATGGAGGCCGTGCTGCCCGAAGCCGCGAACCCGGTGATCCGGCGGGGCCCCGACCTTTTCGGCGCGCGCGGGAATTCGCGCGGGTTCGATCTGACCTCGGCCGTCGATCTCGCCGCCATCGAAAAGGCGCGCGGGCCGTCCCGGCACGAGATGTTCCACGCCGCGCCCATGGTGGCGGGCGGCGCAACCGGCGGCGCGCCGCAGCCCGTGACGAACCCGGCGCGTCCGCAGGAACAGGTGGGCACCGTCGTTCCGGCCGCGCCCGACGACGTCGAGGCGGCGCTGACACAGGCCCGCGTCTGGCAGGCCCCGGCGGCCGAGCGCGCAGCCGTGCTGCGCCGCGCTGCCGAGCTTTACGAGGCCGAATACGGCCCGATCTTCGCCATCCTCGCGCGCGAGGCGGGCAAGACACAGCTCGATGCGGTGGGCGAGTTGCGCGAGGCGGCCGACTTCCTGCGCTTCTACGCTGCGGGGGCAGAGAAGCTGACCGCGCCGCCGCGCGGCACCTTCGTCTGCATCAGCCCATGGAACTTCCCTCTGGCGATCTTCACCGGCCAGATCTCGGCCGCGCTTGCCGCGGGCAACGCGGTGATTGCCAAGCCCGCCGAGCAGACGCCCCTGATCGCCGCGCTGGCGGTGCGGCTTCTGCATCAGGCGGGGGTGCCCGAGAACGTGCTGCAATTCCTGCCGGGCGACGGCGCCGTGGTCGGCGCCGCGCTGACCGCCGATCCGCGTATCGCGGGCGTGGCCTTCACCGGCTCGACCGAGACGGCGCAGGCGATCCGGCGCGCGATGGCGACCAAGGGCAATGCCACGGCCCCGCTGATTGCCGAAACCGGCGGCCTCAATGCGATGATCGTCGATTCCACCGCCCTGCCGGAACAGGCGGTGCGCGACATCCTTGCCTCGGCCTTCCAGTCGGCCGGGCAGCGCTGCTCGGCGCTGCGCTGCCTTTACGTGCAGGAGGACGTGGCCGAGACGGTGCAGGAGATGCTGTTCGGCGCGATGGAGGAACTGGCCCTCGGCGATCCGTGGGAGCTTTCGACAGACGTGGGCCCCGTGATCGACGGCCAGGCCGAGGCCGAGATCGCCGCCTATGTCGAAGCCGCCCGCAAGGACGGTCGCGTGCTGAAGGAACTGCCCCGCCCCGCGGCTGGCCATTTCATCGCCCCCGTCGTGATCCGCGTGCCGGGCATCGAGGCGCTCACGCGCGAAGTCTTCGGCCCGGTCCTGCATCTGGCCACCTTCAAGGCCGCCGAGATCGGCAAGGTGATCGAGGCGGTGAACGCGACCGGCTACGGGCTGACCTTCGGGCTGCACAGCCGCATCGACGACCGCGTGCAGGAGGTGGTGGACCGCATCCGCGTGGGGAATGTCTATGTGAACCGCAACCAGATCGGCGCGGTGGTGGGCAGCCAACCCTTCGGCGGCGAAGGACTGTCGGGCACCGGGCCCAAGGCGGGCGGGCCGGACTACCTGACCCGTTTCACCGATGCGCCCCGCCCCGCGGGCAGCCTCTGGGACCGCGCGGCCGATCCGGCCCGGGTTCAGGCGGCGCTGAACGCGGCGCGTATCCCCGAAGGCGCGGTGCGGGTGACGAACCTGCCCGGCCCCACGGGGGAGTCGAACCGCCTGTCGCTGTTTGCCCGCGCGCCCGCGCTTTGCCTTGGACCGGGCGCGGACACGGCCCAGCGTCAGGCCGCGGCGGTCGAAGCGGCGGGGGGCGTCGCCGTCGCCGTGGACGGCCAGCTTCCGCCTGAGGCGCTGGAGACGCTGACCGGCTTCTCGCAGGCGCTCTGGTGGGGCGAGGCCGAGGTCGCGCGCGCCTACGCCACGGCGCTGTCGCGCCGCGCAGGTCCGATCCTGCCGCTCGTGACCGAGATGCCGGATGCGGGCCGCGTGCTGGTGGAACGCCATGTCTGCATCGACACCACGGCCTCGGGCGGGAACGCCGAACTGCTGGCGGCTGTCGCGGCCTGAGTGTCGCAGCCCGATCACGGGCGCTTGACGGGGACACATGGCCGGGCGAGCCTGCGGCCATGTTCCCGATCCGCGATCACAACCCCTCGGGCACGGTGCCCCTTGTCACGGTCGCCCTGATCGGGGTGAACGTGTTCGTGTTCCTGATGACCTATGTCAGCCTCGGCTCCCCTGCCGCGTTGGAACGCTTCTACATGTCTTGGGCGGCGGTGCCTGCGCAGATCTCGGCCGGGCAGGATTGGGTGACGCTGGTGACGGCCATGTTCCTGCACGGCGGCTGGCTGCACCTTCTGGGCAACATGCTGTTCCTGTGGATCTTCGGCGACAACCTCGAAGACGCCTTCGGCCACGGGGGGTTTCTGGTCTTCTACCTCTGCTGCGGGCTGGCCGCTGGCCTGGCCCAGATCGCCGTCGATCCCGCATCGCCGATCCCGATGGTGGGGGCGTCCGGCGCGATCGCGGGGGTGATGGGGGGCTATCTGCTGCTCTACCCAAGGGCGCAGGTGGACATCGTCGTCATCATCTTCATTTTCATCCGCCTGTTCATCATGCCCGCATGGCTCGTCCTGACGATCTGGTTCGGCATCCAGCTTCTGGCGGGTCTCGTCGCCGACCCGACACAGGCAGGCGTCGCCTACATGGCCCATGTCGGCGGCTTCGGCGCCGGCCTTCTGCTGACCCTGCCGCTGTGGTTCCTGCATGGCGGGCCGCGCCACTGGCGGCGCACCGAGGGCGCCCCGCCCTGGCCGCCGACCCCTGTCCGGAACACGCTGACCACGATCCCGCGTGTGCGCCGCCGCTAGGACGTCGCGTCGCCGATCCGTGACGCGACGTTTCGTTGACGTTCGCGTAAACTTGCCTTGCCAGACCCCATCGCGGCGGCCATCTCTTGGCCCAACGCGAACGACCGGTGGACCATGAGCGAGCAAGACCTCACCATCCGCGAGATGTGCGACGCCTTCGGCGTGACGGCGCGAACATTGCGGTTCTACGAAGCCAAGGAACTGATCGCCCCACGTCGCGACGGGCAGCGGCGCTTTTACGGCAAGCGCGACCGCGCCCGGCTGAAGCTGATCCTGCGCGGCAAGCGCTTTGGCCTGAGCCTTGAAGACATCCGCCAGCTGCTCGACCTTTACGCCCGCGACAGCCAGAACGAGGCGCAGATGCGCCGCGCGATCGAGATCGGGCAGACCCGCCTCGACCAGATGAAGGCGCAGCGGGCCGAACTCGACGAAGCCATCCGTGATCTTGAGGCCGAACTGGACTGGGGGGCGACAGAGCTTGCCCGCCTGTCAGCCGCGCCCCACCAGAATTGACAAGGGAGAGAGACGATGCCCGCCTACACGGCCCCGACGAAGGACATCCAGTTCCTGCTGCACGACGTTCTGAAAATCAGCGAAAGCTCCGTGGCGGGCTTTGCGGACCTCGACCGCGACACCACCGGGGCGATCATCGACGAGGCGGGCAAGCTTGCCTCGGACGTTCTGGCGCCTTTGAACGCGACCGGCGATGCCGAGGGCTGCCGGCTTGAGAACGGGGTGGTCTCTACCCCTACGGGGTTCAAGGAGGCCTTCGCCGCGATGAAGGACGGCGGCTGGAACGGCCTCGACCTGCCCGAGGAATTCGGGGGCCAAGGGCTGCCCTACCTGATGGGCACCGCCGTAGGCGAGGTCTTCGTCTCTGCCAACATGGCGTTCAACATGTATCAGGGCCTGACCCACGGCGCGATCGGCGCGATCCTCGCCCACGGCTCGGACCAGCAGAAGGCCACATACCTGCCGAAGATGGTCAGCCTCGACTGGACCGGCACCATGAACCTGACCGAGCCGCATTGCGGCACTGATCTGGGCCTGATCCGCACCAAGGCCGAGCCGCAGGCAGATGGCAGCTACAAGATCACCGGGCAGAAGATCTTCATCTCGGCGGGCGACCATGACCTTGCGGAAAACATCATCCATCTGGTGCTGGCCAAGGCGCCGGGCGGTGGCGAGGGGACGCGGGGGATCTCGCTCTTCATCGTGCCGAAGTTCCTCGTGAAGGACGACGGCAGCCTGGGCGCGCGCAATGCCGTGGCGCCCGGCAAGATCGAAGAGAAGATGGGCATCCACGGCAACGCCACCTGCGTGATGAACTACGATGGCGCGACCGGCTATCTGGTGGGCGAGTTGCACAAGGGCATGCGCAACATGTTCACCATGATGAACGAAGCCCGCCTTGGCGTGGGGCTTCAGGGCTATGCGGTGGCGGAAGCCGCCTATCAGGCCTCGCTCGCCTATGCAAAGGACCGCCTGCAGGGCCGCGCCGTGACGGGGGCCGCGAATCCCGAAGGTCCGGCCGATCCGCTGATCGTGCATCCCGACATCCGCCGCGCCCTGATGGACCAGAAAAGCTTCGTCGAGGGCGCCCGCGCACTGACCTATTGGGGTGCGGAACTGATCGACCGCAGCCACCGGCAGGGCGATGCGGCGGCAGACGGGATGATCTCGCTCCTGACTCCGGTCATCAAGGGCTTCCTGACCGACAAGGGCTTCGACTCGACCGTGCAGGCCCAGCAGATCTTCGGCGGGCATGGCTATATCGAGGAATGGGGCATGAGCCAGTTCGTCCGCGACGCCCGGATCGCCATGATCTACGAAGGCGCGAACGGCGTGCAGGCGCTCGATCTTGTCGGGCGCAAGCTGGCGCTGGACGGAGGCAAGCACTTCATGGCCTTCCTCGACATGGTGAAGGGCTTCCTGAAGGAGAATGCCGACCACGAGGGGATGCAGCAGGGCTTCCTCGAGCCGCTGAAGACGGCATCGAAGAACCTGCAGGCGGCGGCGATGTTCTTCATGCAGAATGGCATGAAGACGCCCAACGCCGCGCTGGCCGGATCGACCGACTTCCTGCATCTCTTCGGCCATGTCGCCCTTGGGCTGATGTGGGCGAAGATGGCCCGCGCCTCGTTCGATGCGCTGGCGGCCGGAACGGCGGACGAGGGCTTTTACCGCACCAAGATCGCAACCGGGCGCTACTACATGGCCCGTCAGCTTCCCGCGGCAGCCCTGCACCTTGCCCGGATCGAAAGCGGGGCCGAGCCGGTGATGGCGCTCCCGGCCGAGGCGTTCTAGTCTCGGGGCACCGTCAGGGAGGACACGATGCCCAAGCGCCTGCGCTTCACCCGCCGCTTTCCGATCATGCTGACCGAAGACGCGTATCGAAAGCTGCGCGCCTTCTCGGCCGAGGCGGGCATCACGCAGGACGAGGCGCTGGTCTTCCTGTTCGAACATTTCGGCTCGGTCACCGATGCCGACAACCTTGGCCACCGCTTGCGGCTGTTCAAGGCGGAGCTGGAGGACCGGAAAAGATGACCTGGCCTTCGATCCGGACCCAGATACCTCACGGGGGTACGGGGGTGTGACCCCCCTGCCCTTGTCCAACGGGAGCGACACATGACCGCGAAACTTTACTGCTTTGGCGAAAGCGGCAACGCCTACAAGGCGGCGCTGACGATGACGCTGGCAGGCTACGACTGGACCCCCGTCTATGTCGATTTCTTCAACGGCGAAACGCGCACGCCCGCCTTTCGCGCGATCAACGAGATGGGCGAGGTTCCGGTGTTCGTCGAAGACGACGTGACCATCAGCCAGTCCGGCGTGATCCAGGAATATGTCGCCTCGAAGACCGGCAAGCTCGGCGGCAAGGACGAGGCCGAGCGGCGCGACGTGCTGCGCTGGCTGTTCTGGGACAATCACAAGATGTCGAGCCAGGCGGGATCGCTGCGGTTCCTGATGAACTTCCTGCCCGAGGACAAGCGCCCGCAAGAGGCGATCCGCTGGCTTCAAGGCCGCATGAAGGCCGCCTATGCCACGCTGGAACATCATCTTGAGGACCGCGACTGGCTGGTGGGCGACAGCGTGACCATCGCCGACATCGCCTGTTGCAGCTACCTTTACTACCCCGAACCCTTCGGTTTTTCGCGCGACGACTGGCCGAACATCGCCGCCTGGCTCGACCGCATCGCGGCCCAGCCCGGCTGGAAACATCCCTATGAACTGATGCCCGGCAACCCGTCCGACCGGGCCTGAGGAGGCACCCATGACCGAAGCCTATATCTACGACGCCGTTCGCACCCCGCGCGGCAAGGGCCGCGCCGACGGCGCCTTGCAGGAAGTGACCTCGGTCGCGCTGTCGGCGCGCCTGCTGAACGCGGTGAAAGAGCGTAACGGCCTTGACGGTCACGCGGTCGAGGATGTGATCTGGGGCAACGTCACGCAGGTCGGCGAACAGGGCGGCTGCCTTGCGCGTTCCGCCGTGCTCTTGTCCGACCTCGATGAATCGATCCCCGGCCTGTCGATCAACCGCTTCTGCGCAAGCGGGATGGAGGCGGTGAACCTTGCCGCGAACCAGGTGAAGGGCGGGGCCGGATCGGCCTATATCGCCGGCGGGGTCGAGATGATGGGACGCGTCGCCATGGGTTCGGACGGCGCTGCCATCGCGGTGGACCCCTCGCTTGCGATGAAGACCTATTTCGTCCCGCAGGGCATCTCGGCCGATATCATCGCCACCGAATACGGCTTTTCCCGCGACGACTGCGATGCTCTGGCCGTCGAAAGCCAGCGCCGCGCGGCCGAGGCCTGGAAGGAGGGGCGTTTTGCCCGCTCGATCGTTCCGGTGAAGGATCAGAACGGGGTCACCATTCTCGAGCATGACGAATACATGCGCCCCGGCACCGACATGCAGGCGCTTGGCGCGCTGAAGGCGTCGTTCAAGGACATGGGCGAGGTGATGCCCGGCTTCGACAAGGTGGCGATGATGAAATATCCTCATCTCGCCGCGATCAACCACGTTCACCACGCCGGCAATTCCTCGGGGATCGTGGACGGCTCGGCCGCCCTCCTGATCGGAAACGCGGAGTTCGGCCGGGCCCATGGCCTGAAGCCCCGCGCCCGCATCCGCGCCACGGCCAAGATCGGGACCGATCCGACGATCATGCTGACCGGCCCGGTTCCCGTGACGGAAAAGATCCTGCGCGAGGCGGGGATGACGATCTCGGACATCGACCTGATCGAGGTGAACGAAGCCTTCGCAGCCGTCGTGCTGCGGTTCATGCAGGCCTTCGACGCCGACCCCGCCAAGGTCAACGTGAACGGCGGCGCCATCGCCATGGGCCACCCGCTGGGCGCGACCGGGGCGATGATCATCGGCACGCTGCTAGACGAGCTGGAACGCACCGGCAAGGGCACCGGCCTCGCCACGCTGTGCATAGCGTCGGGAATGGGTGCGGCCACGATCATCGAGCGCGTCTGACGATGTCGCAGGTCGGCGCCCGCGCATCCCTTGTCCGGCCCCCGAGAATGGGAGCGTTTTCGGACAACTTGATCTTGCGATTTGTGGAAAAGCGTGGCCCGATGACTTACATTCTACCTCAGGGCGTCCTTGCGGCGGCCATCGGTTCATGTTGCAGGTGTGTTCGTGGTCAGCGCGACCGAAATCTACAAGAGCAATCTGGATGCCGTGTCGCTTGGCGTCCTGACCGGGGATTTCCGACTGATCGTGCAGCACATCGGCGTGCCGATCCTCTTGAGCACCGGCTCGCGCGAGGTGGTCGTCTCTTCGGTCGAGGAAATGGAGATCCTGATCTCCGAGTATCGCCAGCAACTTGTGTCGAAAGGTCTGGTGGACTACCGGCGGACCTGTCTCTGGGCGGAGTTCCAGCCCAACCTGCCCGACATGATCGTGGGTGCCCATCGCACGGAAATCGTCAGCGCCGACGGCTTCATCGTATCTCCCTACCAGTGCCGGCTGGTGCTGATGCGGATCGACGGCCAGTGGAAGGCGATCTGGGAACAGGCGCATGTCGCCGAGACGGACGTGGAGTTCCTGGCCCCCGACATCGCCCGCGCACAACAACAGGCCCATGCGGCGCTGAACGCGCGGCTGCGGACGCAGCAGGACCGTTCCGAGGGCTGATCCCCGCGACAGGCGGCGCGCTGCGTGGGATACCGCCCTCGCCCGATCTTGCCGTCTTTCAGGCATCCGCCGACCGCCCCCCGGCGACCCGTTCCGACACCAGCCCCCATGCGCCGCGCCGGCCGCGCGGCCCGGGCGGGCTTACCCGGATCAACCACGCCAGCCACCGCCGCTTCGTCCGCCCGGACGGGACGTTGGCCGCCGATTGGAACAATTGACGCGCCCTGTTGCGCGAAGGAGGAAACATGACCGAATTCCATTACGCAACCGACGCCGAGGGCGTTGCCACGATCACCTGGGATGTGCCGGGCAAGTCGATGAACGTGATGAGCCTTGAAGGGCTCGAAGAGCTTGACGCGCTCGTCGATGCCGCCCTTGGCGATCCGGGCGTCAGGGGGATCGTCATCACATCGGGCAAGAAGGACTTCGCCGGGGGCATGGATCTGAACGTGATCGCCCGGATGAAGGACGAGGCGGGCGCGGACCCGGCCCGCGGCCTGTTCGAAGGCACGATGCGCATTCACGCGCTGTTGCGCAAGATCGAGCGGGCCGGCATGGACCCCAAGACGCTCAAGGGGGGCAAGCCGATTGCCGCGGCCCTGCCCGGCACCGCGGTGGGCATCGGGCTGGAACTGCCACTGGCCTGCCACCGCATCTTTGCCGCCGAGAACCCCAAGGCCAAGATCGGCCTGCCGGAAATCCTTGTGGGGATCTTCCCCGGCGCGGGCGGCACGACGCGGCTGACGCGCAAGATGGGCGCCATGGCCGCCGCGCCCTTCCTGCTTGAAGGCAAGCTTTCGGACCCGGCCAAGGCGAAGGCGGCGGGCCTCATCGACGAGGTCGTGGCCGATCCGATGGCCGCGGCGAAGGCATGGGTGTTGCAGGCAAAGGATGCCGACCTGGTGAAGCCCTGGGATCAGAAGGGCTACAAGATGCCTGGCGGCGCGCCCTATCACCCGGCGGGCTTCATGACCTTCCTTGGCGCCAACGCGATGATCATGGGCAAGACGATGGGGGTCTATCCGGCCGCCAAGGCGCTGTTGTCGGCGGTCTATGAAGGGGCGCTGGTGCCCTTCGACACCGCCCTGAAGATCGAGGCGCGCTGGTTCACCAATGTGCTGATGAACCCGTCCTCGACCGCGATGATCCGGTCGCTGTTCCTCAACAAGGAGGCGCTGGAAAAGGGCGCGGTGCGGCCCGCGGGCGTGCCCGACCAGACGGTGAAGAAAGTGGGCATCCTCGGCGCCGGCATGATGGGCGCGGGCATCGCCTATGTCAGCGCACGTGCGGGCATCGAGGTCGTGCTGATCGACGCGGCCCAGGCCTCGGCCGAGCGGGGCAAGGCGCATTCGGCCGACCTGATGGACAAGGCCATCGGTCGCAAGAAGGCCACCGAGGCGCAGAAGGCGGACCTTCTCTCCCGCATCACGCCGACGACCGACTATGCCGCGCTGGCTGGCTGCGACCTGATCGTCGAGGCCGTGTTCGAGGACCCGAAGGTGAAAGCCGAGGTCACCGCGAAGACCGAGGCCGTGGTGGGGACGGATTGCATCTTCGCCACCAACACCTCGACCCTGCCGATCACCGATCTGGCCCGCGCCAGCCAGCGCCCCGGCCAGTTCATCGGCATCCACTTCTTCTCGCCCGTGGACAAGATGGCGCTGGTCGAGATCATCAAGGGCCGCGAAACGGGCGACCGCGCGGTGGCTAAGGCGCTCGACTTCGTGCGCCAGATCCGCAAGACGCCGATCGTGGTCAACGACGCGCGCTTCTTCTACGCCAACCGCTGCATCATTCCCTACATCAACGAAGGCATCCGGATGGTCGCCGAAGGGGTGGAGCCGGTGCTGATCGAGAATGCCGCAAAGCTTGTGGGCATGCCGCTCGGGCCGCTGCAACTGGTGGACGAGACCTCGATCGACCTTGGCGTGAAGATCGCCAAGGCGACCAAGGCCGCGATGGGCGCGGATTACCCTGACGACGCCGTGGATGACGTCCTGTTCTGGATGGCCGATCACGGGCGACTGGGGCGCAAGGCCAAGGCGGGGTTCTATGCCTATGACGAGGCGGGCAAGCGGCAGGGGATCTGGGAGGGTCTTGGCCCGCAGTTCCCGGTGGCGGGCGACCAGCCCGACGTGACCGACGTGCAGCACCGCCTGCTCTTCGTTCAGGTTCTGGAAGCGGTTCGCGCGCTTGAGGCCGGCGTGCTCATGGACATCCGCGAGGGCGACGTGGGCGCGATCCTCGGCTGGGGCTTCGCCCCGTGGTCGGGCGGGCCCTTCAGCTGGCTCGACATCATCGGCGCGCCGCGCGCGGTCGAGCTTTGCAACAGGCTGACCCAGGCGCACGGAGCCCGGTTCGAAGCGCCTGCGCTGCTGGTCGAGATGGCCGAAAAGGGCGAAAGCTTCTACGGCCGCTTCGGCCCCGAGGCAAAAGCCGCCTGACCGCAGGCCGCGGGGGCAGGACGCCCCCGCCTAGCCATCGAAGCGATAGCCGAAGCGGTCGATATCTTCGCCGCAAAGACGCCCGATCAGGGCGGCATCGGCATCGGAATAAAGCGCCCGCCAATCCCTTGGCCGGGCGCTTTCATTCACCCGTTTCAGCGGGCCCAGCCGAAACCCCAGATGCGCCTCGAGCGGCGAAAGGTCGTCTTCCAGATGCTCCATCCGCAGGAAGAGGTCGCATTTCTCCTCGCCCCGCCGGTCGCGGACATAGGCGCCATAGGGCCAGGCCGCCAGCGAGGCCTGCGTCTGGGGGTGGTTCAGGAAGGCGCTGAACTCCAGCACCTTCGCAAGCCCGACCGCCGGATGCGCAAAACTTTGTGCCCTGAGCCAATGGTAATAGCTCACCGCACGATCCCAGGGGTTTCGCACAAGCGTGAAGACGAAGAGGCCGGGCAACTCCGCTTCCGTCACCAGCCCGTCGAGATCGGCCAGCGTGGAATGCTTCCAGAGCCGCCCCGCCGCCTTCAACCCCTTCTGCCGCTGACGGCGGGCCTGTCCCTTGGGGCTGTCGCCGATGATGATGTCATCCTTCATCGCGCGCGCCTCAAGCGCCAGCGACAGGGCGGTGCCCCCGGTCTTGGGAACGTGGATGAACAGGTAACGGCGGCCGCGCGACAGGATCATGCCGGCAGTCTGGCCGGTTCCGGGCGTCCTGTCACGCCGGATCGGATGCGCTTTCAATTGTGACGGCGGACCGGGTGGGGTAACCTGTCGCCAGAACGAGGCAACAGGCAGGAAATCGGCCGGGGCATGACGGCGCTGAAGCAATACCAGAGGCTTGAAAGCCCCGGGATCTGGCGTGCACTTCAGACAGCGCAGCGGCGGGATGTGATCGTCTCCTTCGGAGAGGCGACCCTCATCATTTCCGACAGCCGGAGCGAGACGCCGCTCAGCCACTGGTCCCTGCCCGCCGTGGAGCGTCTGAACCCCGGCGCGATGCCCGCGATCTACGGACCGGGCGCAGACGCGGTCGAGACGCTGGAGATCGACGATCCGCTTATGATCGAGGCGCTGGAGACGATCCATCGCGTGGTCGAGGCAAAGCGCCCCCGTCCGGGCCGGATGCGGGGCTGGATCGTGGCCGCGGTGGCGGCCGGGCTGATCGCCCTTGCCGCACTGTGGCTGCCGGGTGCCCTCGTGCGGCAAACGGCGAAGATCGTTCCCCCGGCAGAACGGTCCAGCATCGGGCAGCGCGTTCTGGCGAACATCACCCATATCAGCGGCACGCCCTGCAACCAGACGCGCGCCCGCGACATACTCGACCGCCTGTCGCACCGGCTGTTCGGATCGGCCGCCCCGCGCATCGTCGTGCTGCGCGAGACCCCGGCCGCGGCGACCCACTTGCCCGGCGATCTGCTGATCGTAAGCCGCCACCTGATCGAGGATCACGAGGGCCCAGACGTGCTTGCGGGCTATCTCATCATGGAACAGGCGCGTGCCCGGGCCGAAGACCCGTTGCTGCCGCTGCTGAACTGGGCGGGCCTGCGCGCGACGCTTGGTCTGTTGACCTCGGGCCATTTGCCGAAAGGCACGCTGAAAGGCTATGGCGAGGCGCTGTTGACCCGGCCGCCGGAAACTTTGCCGCCGCAGCCGCTGATCGCCCAGTTCCGCGCGGCAGGCCTGCCCACGACACCCTATGCCAAGGCGGCGGATGCCTCGGGGCACAATCCCACGCTGGATGCGATGATGACCGCCGACCCCTTCGCCAAGACGCCTCCGCCGCGTCCGCTGCTGAACGATGACGACTGGGTGGCGCTTCAGGGGATCTGTGCGCCCTGAGCGCCTTTGACGGCGGCCTCAGTTTCGGGCGAAAGCGTCGCGGAAGCCTGCGCCATGAACGCGCACAAGGGCCGCTTGCAGCGCCGCACGCCCGTCGAACGGCCCGGCGAGGACCACCTCGACCGGTGTCTTGCCCAGATGGCTCGGGCTTTGAACCACCGGCAGGCCCATCTTGCCCAGCTCCGCCGCCGCGCGCGCCGCGTTCGCGGGCACGGCAAAGGCGCCAAGTTGCACGAAGCGACCCGTGGCCGCGGCTTCCGCCTGGTTCGTGACCGGGCTGGGTGCGTTGCTCGTGGAAAGATGGGCGACAGGCCTCGGCGCAGGCGCCTCATAGGCGGTGTCGGTCACCTGCGTCGGTCGGATCGGCCGCTGCACCTGCGCCACCGCAACCGGCGCCGGGGCCGAGACCTCGGGCGCGGGCACGTCGCGCAGACGGCGCGGGACGGTGTTCGTCCAGATCCGCTCCATCTGGGCCTCGCCCTCCTTCGTCCCGACCGCCCGGAGCGGGTTCAGCCGATCATCCGTCCAGCCGAGCATGTAGCCCTTGGGAATGCTGATCGGCGCGACCTTCATGGATTGTTCGGCCGGCGTGACGGTCAGCGCGAGGGCTGCGTGCTGCACGGGGGCACCAGGCGCAATCTGCGGCGCGGCCGGAACCGAGGCAGCCGCCATTTGCGTCGGGAATGTCGGCTTGTAGCCGCACAGAACCTGCCGTTTGTCGTCGATGCGCGGCACCCAGTTGATGACCGAGCCATAGCCCGCCCGCATGTAAACGCAGCCGCGGCTATCGACATACTGCGGTCCGGCGAAACTGGCCGGAGGGCGTTCCAGAGGCTGGCGCCCCTCCGCCAATGTCAACGAATGCGCAACAATCGGAGCGGACATGGCCGCCAGAACCGTCAGGGCAGGTAACCGAACGCGCATGAAAACCCCCATCGAAAGATGGGCGAATCATGCCGGAGCGATTCGAATCAGTAAAGGGGGATGACCATTTATTTTGTGCCGAACATCCGGTCGCCCGCATCCCCTAGGCCCGGAACAATATATCCATGGTCATTCAGGTGATCGTCCACAGCCGCTGTCACGATTGGCACGTCGGGATGTGCCTCCTGCATCCGCTTGATCCCTTCGGGGGCGGCCAGAAGACACATGAAGCGGATGTTCCGCGCCCCCGAGGCCTTCAACAGGTCCACCGCCGCAACAGAGGAGTTACCTGTGGCCAGCATCGGATCGACCACGATCACCATGCGGTCCTCCAGTTCGTCAGGCACTTTGTAGTAATATTGCACGGGCTTCAGTGTTTCGGGATCGCGATACAATCCCACGAAGCCGACCCGGGCCCCGGGCACCAGTTCCAGGATGCCGTCCAGAAGCCCGTTGCCCGCGCGCAGGATCGACACCAGCACCAGCTTCTTGCCCTCGATCATCGGGGCATCCATCTCGCAGAGCGGCGTCTCGATCCGCGTGAGGGTCAGCGGCAGGCCACGCGTCGCCTCGTAGGCGAGGAACTGGCTGATCTCGCGCAGGAGCCGCCGGAAACCGGCGGTCGAGGTCTCCCTCTTGCGCATGATGGTCAGCTTGTGCTGCACCAGCGGGTGATCGACGATCGTCACGGCGGCGGGGGTGGCGGGGTCGGTCATGCGTCCTCCAGTCGGCTCAGGATCTTGTCGCGCGTCGCCTCGTCACAGAAGGCCGCGCGGGCGGCGGTGCGGTGGATCGTGCGGAACTGGCCCTCGTCCCAGTCGAAGGCATCGGCCAGCCGGTCGTGTTCGCGCGTCATGGTGGTGTGGAAGAAGGGCGGGTCGTCGGTCGAGATCGTCACCCGGACCCCGCGCCGATCCAGTTCCGCAATCGGATGCTTGCGCCATTGGGGATAGAGGCCAAGCGCGATGTTGGACCCCGGACAGACCTCGAGCACCACGCCCTGTTCGGCCAGTTCGTCCACCAATTGCAGATCCTCGATCGCGCGGACGCCGTGGCCGATGCGTTCGACCTTCAGATCGTGAAGCGCGTCCCGAACCGACTGCGGCCCGCCCCATTCGCCGGCATGGGCGGTCAGCCGCAGCCCCGCCTCGCGCGCGCAGTCAAAGGCCCAGACGAAATCCTTGGGGGCATGCATCTTCTCGTCCCCGGCAAGGCCGAAGCCGGTGAGGAAATCCCCCGCCGTCTCGGCCGCGCAGATCGCGGTTTCGCGCGACGCCTCGGGTCCGATGTGGCGCACGGCCGTGACGATGGCGCGCAACGCGATGCCGTCCTTGCGCTCGGCCTCTTCCGCAGCCTCGCGGATCGCCGAAAGATAGTCGCGCCAGGCCACGACGTCGCGCCCCCCGCAGAAATCCGGCGACAGGAAGGTTTCCGAATAGATCACGCCATTTGCAGCGCTTTCTTCAAGCACCGCGCGGGTCAACCGATAGTAGTCCTGCGGGGTCTGAAGCACCGAGGTCGCCGCGTCGTAAACCTTCAGGAAATGCCAGAAGTCGGTGTAGGCATAGTGTCCGGCCTCGTTGAAAATGCCCGAGATATCGATGCCCTTCTCGCGCGCAAGGCCGCGGATGAAGCTCGGCGGCGCGGCGCCTTCAAGGTGCAGGTGCAGTTCGACCTTGGGGAAGTCCTTGGAATTCATAGAAAGCTCCTGCCCGGCCCTTCGGCCGGAACGTCGAGATGGGCCGCGATGCTTGCCGCGATGTCGGTAAAGGCAACAAGGCCCATGGACCCCGCGCCCGCGCCGTGCACAAGGACCGGCACGCGCTCGCGCGTGTGATCGGTGCCGGACCATGTCGGATCGTTGCCGTGATCGGCGGTGAAAAGGGCCAGATCGCCGGGCCGTAGCGCCGCAAGGAAGCGCCCGGCGGCGGCATCGAACCATTCCAGCGCGCGGGCATAGCCCGAGACGTCACGGCGATGGCCGTAAAGGCTGTCGAATTCGACGAAGTTGGCAAAGGTCAAGGAACCGTCCTCTGCTTCGCCCGCAAGCCCCATGAGATGTTCGAAAAGGTCAGCGTCTGACTTGCCCTTGTGGAGCTTTCCCACGCCCCGCATCGAGAAGATGTCGCCGATCTTGCCGACCGCATGGGTCATCCGCCCCGCCCCGCTGACCCAATCGAGCAGCGTCGGCGCGGGCGGCGCTATGGCGAAATCGCGCCGGTTGGCGGTGCGGGTAAAGGCGCCCGGCTCTCCGACGAAGGGCCGCGCGATCACCCGACCCACCTTCATCGCATGCAGCCGCGGCGCGACCGCCCGACACAGCGCGATCAACCGGTCGAGGCCAAAGCTGTCCTCGTGCGCGGCGATCTGGAACACGCTGTCGGCCGAGGTGTAGCAGATCGGCCAGCCCGTCCGCATGTGCTCCTCGCCAAGCCGGGCGATGATCTCGGTGCCCGAGGCATGGCAATCGCCAAGGATACCTTTCGTGCCTGCCGCCGTGGCCACGAAGGCGCTGAGATCGGACGGAAAGGACGGGCGCGCATCGGGGAAGTAGTGCCAGTCCCACGGCACCGGCACCCCGGCCAGTTCCCAATGGCCGGATGGCGTGTCCTTGCCTTTCGACACCTCTGTCGCCGCGCCCCAAAGACCTTGGGGGCTGGCCCCCAGTCCCGGCGCCGTCGCCCCCGAGGCAAGGCGGATCGCCGCCCCCAGCCCGAGGCCGTCCAGCACCGGCATGGTCAAGGGCCCGCTCCGCCCCGTTTCCGCATGGCCAGAGGCGCAGGCCTCGGCAATGTGGAAAAGCGTATTGGCCCCGGTATCCGGGACACCGGCATTGAAAAAGGCGTCAGCGTCCGGCGCGCCGCCGCACCCCACGGAATCCATCACGATCAGGAAAGCGCGCGCCATCACCCGATCCTTTCAAGAACCAGCGGCGGGTCTTCCACCGGCGCGTCGGACAGGACATAGGCCGCCTGCACCGCCTTTGCCGCGCGGTCGGCCTCGGCCGCGGTTGCGGCATGGATGATGGCGAGCGGCAGGTCGGTCGAGACATCCTCGCCGATCCCGGCCATGTCCGACAGGCCGACGGAGGGATTGATCCGGTCCCCCTCGCGATGCCGCCCGCCGCCAAGCTCTACCACGGCCAGACCCAGCGCCTCGCCGTCGATCGCCCGCACATAGCCCGCGCGGTCGGCCATCACCTCGCGCACCACGGGCGCCGAGGGCAACCGATCCGGCCACCGCTCGATGAAATCGGACGGGCCGCCCAGCGCTGCGACCATCTCGCCGAAGATCTCGACGGCGCGACCGCATTCCAGCGCCTGCTCGATCCGCGCCTCGCCATCCTCGGCGTCCGCCGCGATGCCCCCCAGCGCCAGCGCCTCGCCGCCCAGCGCCACCGTCAGATCCCACAGCGCCGCGTTGACCGAGGTCCCGGTCAGCGTCTCCATCACCTCGATCATCTCGAGCGAATTGCCGGCCGCGGTGGCCAGCGGCTGGCTCATGTCGGTGATGAGCGCGCGGGTCATGCAGCCCGCCCCCTGTGCCGTCGTAACCAGCGCGCGCGCAAGGGCGCGGCCCTCATCCAGCGTCTTCATGAAGGCGCCCGAGCCGACCTTGACGTCCAGCACCAGCGCCTCGAGCCCCGCGGCGAGCTTTTTCGACAGGATCGAGGCGGTGATGAGGTCGATGCTTTCCACCGTCCCGGTCACGTCGCGGATCGCGTAAAGCCGCCTGTCCGCCGGGGCAATCTCGGCATTGGCCGCGACGATGGCACAGCCGATCTCGCCGGTGATGCGGCGCAAGGTTTCGGTCGTGACGTCGGTCTTCAGGCCGGGGATCGACTCGAGCTTGTCCAGCGTGCCGCCGGTATGACCGAGCCCCCGGCCCGAGATCATCGGAACGAAGGCCCCGCAGGCCGCAAGCGCGGGGGCCAGCAACAGGGAAATGCAGTCCCCGATCCCGCCCGTGGAATGCTTGTCCAGCACCGGCCCCGGCAGGTCCCAGTCGAGCACCTCGCCGGAATCCCGCATCGCGCGGGTCAGCGCGACACGGCCCGCGTCGCCCAGCCCCTTGAGGCAGACCGCCATGGCGAAGGCGCCCGCCTGCGCGTCGCTGACTTCACCCGAAGCAAGGCCCTTGGCGAACCGGGCCAGTTCCTCGGCTGACGGAACGCGCCCCTGCCGCAGACCTGCGATCAATCCGCGGGCATCCATCTCAGGCGCGGTCCATGTGATCGGCCCCGAAGGCCCCGGGCAGGAGGTCGGCCACCGTCAGTTGCAGCCGCTCGCCGTCCGTCGTGCAAAGCGTCACCAGAACGTCGGGCGATGCGAATTCGGCGATCTTCTGGCGGCAGCCGCCGCAGGGCGGCACGGGCGTCGGACTGTCGGCGATCACCACGATCTCGGCGATCCGGTCATCCCCGCCCGCCACCATGGCGGCGATCGCACCGGCCTCGGCGCAGGTGCCCTCGGGGTAGGCGACGTTCTCGACGTTGCAGCCGACGTGGACATGCCCCGAGGTCGAGCGCAGCGCCGCCCCGACCTTGAAGCGCGAATAGGGCGTGTAGGCGTTCAGGCGCACCGCCGTCGCAGCGGCAATCAGGTCTTCGGTCACGGTCTTGGCCCCTTCGGCTGTTCGGGCAAAGTCTGCGGCCTGCCGCCGCCGACCGCAAGGGGCAGCCGTTTGTTTCCCCTTGCGGGCCCGATTGGGCACAGCGAAACTGCACGGGCGGGACGATTTGCAAGTTCTTGTTGAAAGTGATCTCACCGCGGCTGTATTCCGGGGCGTGGCCGGATAGTTTAGCGTTAAACAAACAGGCGGGAGACGCGCGATGGAAGAGGCACGGCAGGACAATGCGCGGCAGGCTGCGCTGGATTACCACGAATTTCCGAAGCCCGGAAAACTGGAAATCCGCGCCACCAAGCCGCTGGCCAACGGCCGCGACCTCGCCCGTGCCTACAGCCCCGGCGTGGCAGAGGCCTGCCTCGAGATCAAGGCCGATCCCGCCACGGCCAGCCGCTACACCGCGCGCGGCAACCTTGTCGGCGTCGTCTCGAACGGCACGGCCGTCCTTGGGCTTGGCAACATCGGCGCGCTGGCCTCGAAGCCGGTGATGGAGGGCAAGGCCGTCCTCTTCAAGAAGTTCGCCAACATCGATTGCTTCGACATCGAGCTGAACCAGCCCGACCCCGAAAAGCTGGCCGAGCTGGTCTGCGCGCTGGAACCGACCTTCGGCGCGATCAACCTCGAGGACATCAAGGCGCCCGACTGTTTCATCGTCGAACGGATCTGCCGCGAACGGATGAAGATCCCGGTCTTCCACGACGACCAGCACGGCACCGCGATCGTCGTCGGCGCCGCGGCGACCAACGCGCTGAAGGTCGCGCGCAAGAAATTCGACGAGATCAAGGTCGTCTCGACCGGCGGCGGCGCCGCGGGGATCGCCTGCCTCAACATGCTGCTGAAGCTCGGCGTGAAGCGCGAGAACGTCTGGCTCTGCGACATCCACGGCCTCGTTTACGAAGGCCGGACCGAGGACATGAACCCGCTCAAGGCGGAATTCGCGCAGGCCACCGACAAGCGCACACTGGACGAGGTGATCGACGGGGCGGACATGTTCCTTGGCCTGTCGGGCAAGGGCGTGCTGAAGCCCGAGATGGTGGCCCGCATGACCAAGCAGCCGATCATCTTCGCGCTGGCCAACCCAAACCCCGAGATCATGCCCGACGAGGCCCGCGCCGTTGCGCCGGATGCGATCATCGCCACCGGGCGGTCGGACTACCCCAACCAGGTCAACAACGTCCTGTGCTTCCCCTTCATCTTCCGCGGTGCGCTGGACGTGGGGGCGACCACGATCAACGACGAGATGGAACTGGCCTGCATCGAGGGGATCGCCGCCCTCGCGCGGGCCACGACCAGCGCCGAGGCCGCCGCCGCCTATCGCGGCGAGGACATGACCTTCGGCCCCGACTACCTGATCCCCAAACCTTTCGATCCGCGCCTCATGGGCGTGGTTGCCGCCGCCGTGGCCAAGGCCGCGATGGAAACCGGCGTGGCGGCCCGCCCGCTGGCCGATATCGCCGCCTACAAGGCGCGGCTGGACGGGTCCGTCTTCCGCTCCGCGCTCATCATGCGTCCGGTCTTCGAGGCGGCGAACTCGGCCGCCCGCCGTATCGTCTTTGCCGAGGGCGAGGATGAACGCGTGCTGCGCGCGGCCAACGCGATGCTCGAGGAAACGAGCGTTGTCCCGATCCTGATCGGCCGTCCCGAGGTGGTGGAACGCCGCTGCGAACGCGCGGGCCTGCCGATCCGCCCGGGCCGCGACTTCGCCATCGTGAACCCGGAAAACGATCCGCGCTACCGCGATTACTGGGGCACCTATCACGAGCTGATGCAACGCCGGGGCGTCACGCCCGACATCGCCCGCGCGATCATGCGCACCAACGCCACGGCGATCGCCTCCGTCATGGTGCACCGCGAGGAAGCCGACAGCCTGATCTGCGGCACCTTCGGGCAATACCTGTGGCACCTGAACTACGTGCGGCAGGTGTTGGCGCGCGGAGGGCTGCGTCCGGTCGGCGCGCTGTCGCTGATGATCCTTGAAGACGGGCCGCTGTTCATCGCCGATACGCAGGTGAACCCCGAACCCACGCCCGAGCAGATCGCGGACACGGTGGTCGGCGCGGCGCGCCACGTGCGCCGGTTCGGCGTCACGCCCAAGATCGCGCTGTGCTCGCATTCGCAGTTCGGCAACCTTGACACGTCGTCGGGCCAGAGGATGCGCGCGGCGATGGACCGTCTCGACATGATAGAGCCCGATTTCCTGTATGAGGGGGAAATGCCGCTCGACTCCGCGCTGGACGCCGAGCAGCGGGCTCGTGTCTTCCCCAATGCGCGTTTCGAGGGCACGGCGAACGTTCTGGTCTTTGCCAATACCGACGCCGCGAACGGCATCCGCAATATCCTGAAGGCCAAGGCGGGCGGGCTCGAGGTGGGGCCGATCCTGATGGGGATGGGCAACCGCGCGCATATCGTCACGCCTTCGATCACGGCACGGGGGCTTCTGAACGTCGCCGCCATCGCCGGGACGCCGGTGTCGAATTACTCGTGACTTTCTGCCCTCGAACCACGTGAAAAGGCGGCTCAGAGAGCCGCCTTTTTCATTTTTCCGTGTGCCGCGTTGACGTTAGCGCAAACAGTGGCAAAGAATCGCAGCCTTTCATGCGCAATAATCTTGCTTCAATATTTGGCAAAGCGTAACGAAATGCGACTCGTCACGGGAGGTATACAATGGCATACGAAGACGTCTACGGCGCCTGGAAGCGCGACCCCGAAGCCTTCTGGATGCAGGCGGCCGAAGCCATCGACTGGGTCAGGAAGCCCAGCAAAGCCCTGTTCGACGAGAACGCACCGCTTTACGAATGGTTCAAGGACGGCTTGGTCAACACCTGCTGGAACGCCGTGGACCGGCACGTTCTGGCCGGAAGAGGTCCGCAATATGCGATCATCTATGACAGCCCGGTCACCGGGCGGACGCACAAGATCACCTATTCCGAACTGCGCAACCGCGTGGCGACGCTGGCCGGTGCGCTGAAGGCCAAGGGCATCGAAAAAGGCGACCGGGTCATCATCTACATGCCCATGGTCCCCGAGGCACTGGAGGCGATGCTGGCCTGCGCGCGGCTCGGGGCGGTCCATTCGGTCGTCTTCGGCGGCTTTGCCGCGCACGAGCTTGCGGTCAGGATCGACGACGCCAAGCCCAAGGCGATCCTTGCCGCCTCTTGCGGAATCGAACCGGGCCGGATCGTGCATTACAAGCCGTTGCTGGACGCGGCGATCGAACTTGCGGAGCACAAGCCCGAGTTCTGCGTCATCCTCCAGCGCGAGCAGGAAGTGGCGAAGCTGGTCGAGGGCCGCGACTTCGGGTGGCACTCGTTCCAATACGGCGCCGCCCCCGCCGACTGCGTCCCGGTCGAGGGCGACCATCCGGCCTACATCCTTTACACGTCCGGCACGACGGGCCAGCCGAAGGGCGTCGTCCGCCCGACCGCCGGCCACCTTGTCGCGCTGAACTGGTCGATGAAGAACATCTTCAACGTCGATCCGGGCGAAGTGTTCTGGGCCGCGTCGGATGTGGGCTGGGTCGTGGGCCACAGCTACATCTGCTACGGCCCGCTGGTGCACGGCAACACCACCGTGGTGTTCGAAGGCAAGCCCGTCGGCACCCCGGACGCCGGCACTTTCTGGCGCGTCATCCGTGACCACAAGGTGGCGAGCTTCTTCACCGCCCCCACCGCCTTCCGCGCGATCAAGCGCGACGACCCCGAGGGGAAACTGCTGGCGAATTACAACATGTCGTCGCTGCGCGCGCTGTACCTTGCCGGCGAACGGGCAGACCCGGCCACCATCGAATGGGCCCAGAAGAAGCTGAACGTGCCGGTCGTGGACCATTGGTGGCAGACGGAAACCGGCTGGCCCATTGCCGCGAACCCGCTGGGGATCGAGGAACTGCCGGTCAAGGTCGGCTCACCCTCCGTGCCGATGCCGGGGTATGATGTGCAGGTGCTCGACGAGGGCGGCCACCCGGTGGAGCCGGGCACGCTTGGCGCGATCGTGGTGAAACTTCCGCTGCCCCCCGGGACGCTTCCGACGCTCTGGAACGCCGAGGCGCGGTTCCGCAAATCCTACCTCGATCACTTCCCGGGCTACTACGAGACGGGCGATGCGGGCTATATCGACGAGGACGGCTATATCTACATCATGGCCCGCACGGATGACGTGATCAACGTCGCCGGTCACCGCCTGTCCACCGGGGCGATGGAAGAGGTTCTCGCCTCGCATCCCGATGTCGCCGAATGCGCTGTGATCGGCGTGACGGACGAGTTGAAGGGCCAGTTGCCGCTGGGCTTCCTGTGCCTCAACAAGGGCTGCAACCGGCCCCATGGGGAAATCGTGAAGGAAATCGTGGCGCTCGTGCGCGACCAGATCGGACCCGTGGCGGCCTTCAAGCTGGCCTGCGTGGTGGACCGGCTGCCCAAGACCCGCTCGGGCAAGATCCTGCGCGGCACCATGGTGAAGATCGCCGATGGCGAGGCGTTCAAGATGCCCGCGACGATCGACGATCCCGCCATTCTGGACGAGATCAGGCTCGCGCTTCAGGGTCTGGGCTACGCCAGGGCCTGACGGCCTTCACAGGACATTCGGCCGGATATCGCCTCCGGCCGAATGTCATCCGCAGGCGCCGTCAGTAGGCCACAAGGCATGATGTGCTGAACGAGGGGCCCCCTTCGTCAGGCTTGCACGCGCCGCGTCGGTTCAACCGATGCGCGCGAGATCCTCGATGCGCACCCCGACCCGTGTCTTGCGCCCCATGAGATCAAGCAGCAGCCAGATCCGACGATCCGGCGCAATGGCCTCGATCTCGGCCACAAGGTCGCTGAACGGCCCCGTGAGCAAACGGACCCGGTCGCCAGGGGCGAGGTCTTCGACCGTCGTCAGCAGCCCGTTCTCGTTGCAGCGCAATTGAAGCGCCTCGACAAGACCGGCCGGCACGGGGCGCGGCCCGGTCTCGGCATGACCGAGCAGCCGTGTGACGCCCCGCGTGCTGTTGATGGCCCGCCAGGCCGGGCGCTCCGGATCGAAGCGCACGAAGAGATAGCCGGGGAACAGCGGGACCCATGGCAGGACAGTGCCCGCCACGCGCTTCGGATTGGAACGTATCTTCGGCAAGAACAGCTCGAAGCCTTGGCGGGCGAGACCGCGCAGCGCCATGTTCAGGCCGTTCGGCCGCAACTGCGCGGCATACCAGGGCGCGTCAGGTGCCAGTTGCATTGGTGCGGACAAGCTCACGTTGCGGATTGTCACCCTCGGTCGCACGACGGGGTCCGGAGGCCGGGAGAGTGAACGACACAACCTCGGCCGCCCGTCCGGCCTGCGCCGCAGAAGCTGCCCTGCGCGCGCCCCGCTCCGCCAGACCATAGGCCATGCAGTAAAGGACAAAATTCCCGGCACAGGCCAGCAAAACGACGCCCGTGCTTTCTTCCCGCAGGACGTAGGCGAGCACGCCAGACGCCAGCGGCAGCAACCAGATCGTCGCCCCGGCCAGCGAATTGCGAAGGACGCCGGATGCCACGACAGGGCGCAGCGCCTTGAAGGTCAGACTGTGCAGATGCATGCTGTCCGGCTGCCCCACGGCCCCCGTCTTCCGCCGCGCGCGCCGCGCCATGGAATAGACCGTTTCGCCAACCGGATAGATGAGCATCAGCAGTCCGATCACCGGCGAGATCTCGGCGTTGCGGGCGGGCAGCGCCACCGCCACCGCGGCCAGTACGAAACCCACCGTGTAGGCGCCGGCATCGCCCAGAAAGATCTTGCCCATCGGGAAGTTCCAAACGAGAAACCCGGCGATTGCAGCGGCGCACAGCAGGCACAGCGCGAAAAGCTCTGCATCTCCGGCCGAGCGGGCAATGAAACCGAAGGCGACGAACAGAATGATCGACGTCCCCGAGGAAAGCCCGTTGCAGCCGTCCACGATATTCATCGCATTGGCGATCCCGCCAACGGCAAAGGCCGTGAAAGCAACCGCCACCGCCGGGACGCCAAGCACGTAATCGACGCCCGGCAGCGCAAGGTGATGAAGGCTGTAGCCCGACAAAGCGACAAAAACGCCCCCCGACAGGATCGTCGCCACGAGACGCGTGCGCACGCTGACGCGTTTCGTCACATCCTCCAGCAGACCGGCAAGAAACGCCGGAACCGCACAGAGCGCAACCAGCGACCACAGCCCGTGCGCCCCCGGCAAGGCCAATCCACCGATCACGGCCCCGAAGGCAATCGCGATGCCGCCGACGCGCGGAATGGACCCGCTATGGATCTTCTGCGCACCGGCTACGCCATCCGCGGAGATATGAGAATGAAAGCGTACCGTCCCGACAATGATTCCGGCCAGAATGGTCGAAGCCAGGAATGCGGCAATGAAATGGGAAATCATCATTTAGCCAACCCGAATAAAAATACCTCGCACACAGACTGCACTCACACTCCGACGGCCAAGATCGAAAAGCGACTTGGCTCACAAACTGAAGGCCCCGATGAATCGGGCCGCGCGTTAAATTCGAAGGCAAACGCACCTAGTGGCATAGGTGGCTTGGCACATCCCCGTGCCCTATACTTTAGATAATTTTCACAACACCATCAAGACAATCAACGAGATGCTCGCTGCAAGGCAGCATGAAAGAGGCGCGTCGGATGATCGGCGAAAGGGACGTCCGGACCCTGTCTTTCGTTGATCGGCCGAGGCGTCGGATCAGCCGAAGCGACCGACGACCAAGCACGCTCCGCCCCGTCCCGACAGGGGCGCTCATGCTCCGTGCCGCCACCAAAAAGACACAAAGTTGCCAACATTTATGAAGCGTCTCCAACGCCTTGCCAAAACGATCCGCATCATGCCGGGAAAGCAACGCTACATCTTCGGCGGGGTGAAACGGCTCCTCTCCCATGGCGTGGCAAGCTTGGCAGACGGCCCGGAACGCCCTCCGTCCGGTTGCTCGACATGCGACCGCATCACGCATGGGGAACGATTTGGTGACAACCCGCCTTGCGCAAGTCCCGTGCCTTTCGAAACCGCTCAAGCGCCCTGCGGTCCGCACGGATGGGCGGCGGGTCAACCGGAGGCGAATCGCCCCCTGATAGCCGCGACAACCTGCGCGTGCGCGCCCGAGCCGGCCTTTGGATCCTGGTTCAATGCTCTGACCGACGCCGGAAAACAAGGCCGCAAGCCTGTGCAGCCGCCTTGATCCGGGGCGCGCCCTCTCATAGAAGCGGCGCGATGTAATCACGGGGAAAGATCATGGGCTTCAGGATGGGCATCGTCGGGCTGCCGAACGTGGGCAAGTCGACGCTCTTCAACGCGCTCACCCGCACGGCGGCGGCGCAGGCAGCGAATTTCCCCTTCTGCACCATCGAGCCGAACGTGGGCGAAGTGGCGGTGCCGGACAAGCGGCTCGATACACTTGCCGCGATCGCCGGGTCCAAACAGATCATCCCGACGCGCATGACCTTCGTGGACATCGCGGGTCTTGTGCGCGGCGCGTCGAAGGGCGAGGGCTTGGGCAACCAGTTCCTCGCCAATATCCGCGAATGCGACGCCATCGCGCATGTCCTGCGCTGCTTCGAGGACGGCGACATCACCCATGTCGAGGGTCGCATCGACCCCGTCGCAGATGCCGAGACAATCGAGACGGAGCTGATGCTGGCCGATCTGGAGTCGGTCGAACGCAGGCTGGCCAACCTCAGCCGCAAGATCCGCGGCGGCGACAAGGAGGCCGCCGATCAGGACCGCCTTCTGCGCCTCGCGCAAACGGCACTTGAAGACGGAAAGCCCGCGCGAACCGTCAAGGTTGTCGAAGACGATCGCCGCACCTGGCAGCAATTGCAGCTTCTGACTGCCAAGCCCGTCCTTTACGTCTGCAACGTCGAGGAGTCGGCCGCGGCCAGCGGGAACACCCAATCCGCCCGCGTGGCCGAGATGGCGGCACGGCAAGGCGCGGGTATCGTCGTCATCTCCGCCCGTATCGAAGAGGAGATCAGCCAACTCGACGCCGAGGAGCAGGCGATGTTTCTCGAGGAGATGGGGCTGCACGAGGCGGGCCTCGACCGGCTGATCCGCGCGGGCTACGACCTGCTTGGGCTACAGACCTATTTCACGGTCGGCCCCAAGGAAGCGCGCGCCTGGACGATCGAGAAGGGCACACTGGCGCCACAGGCCGCGGGCGTGATCCACGGCGACTTCGAGAAAGGCTTCATTCGCGCGGAAACCATCGCCTACGCGGATTACGTCGCGGGCAAGGGCGAGGCTGGCGCGAAGGAGTCGGGAAAGTTCCGCGTCGAGGGCAAGACTTACGAGGTGCAGGACGGGGACGTCCTCCATTTCCTGTTCAACGCCTGACCTCTGGCACCCCCCGGCACTACAGACTTGCGGGCGCCCTGAGAGGCGCCCGATCCGCCTCCCCTGCCCCGCAGCCCTTCGCCCTTCGATCAACTGCGCCCAAAGCGTTTTTCGGCTTGTCCCCCCGCCAAGGCATCGATAAACGGATCGGCGGAGTGGTGGCCGAGTGGTCGAAGGCACACCCCTGCTAAGGGTGCAGGCGGGAAACCGTCTCGAGGGTTCGAATCCCTTCCACTCCGCCATAAGCATCCTTGAAAGCGTAATCCCTATCCGGCCCCGGGCAGGCTTTTCACTGCTGTTCAAGGAACAGCCAGTCCCCATCCCTTGGACAGTTTCCAGGATAATTCATGCTCCTCTCTGGCCCTGCTGGTCGGTTTCGATCCGGTTGAAGCAGGCCGCGGAGAGCGGCTCACTGCGATGCATCGCACTTCAGGGGGTCATCAGGGCCCGACGGTCGCCACCGAAGCCGTCGGGGCCGGCGAGGAAGTCCAGAAAACTGCGGGTCTTGGCCGGGAGGTAGCTCCGGTCGGGATAGATGGCCGACAGGCCGACCGTCGGCGGAGGAATATCGGGCAGGATGCGCTCCAGCCGCCCCTCTTCCAGATGTTGGCGGGCGACGAGGTGGGGCATGATGGCGATGCCCATCCCTTCCAGCGCGGCCTGAAACAGAACCGTCTCGTTCGCGCTCTGGACGACGGGCATCATGCGAACCTCGGGCGCGTTCGGCCCCAGCCCAAGACGGACGCGGCCGCCGGCGCTGATCGGGCTGTAGGCGAGCAAGGGCGCGCCCGTCAGATCGGCAATCGCCTTCGGGCGACCGATCCGGTCCAGCAGGGCCGGAGCGGCCACGATGTGGAAGGCGATATCCGTGAGCCGCCGTGCAATCAGCCCCTCATCCAGGACGGGACTGACCCGCAGGGCCAGATCGTAGCCGTCCTCGACAAGGTTCACCTGCCGCCCACTGAGGTCGAGATCGAGCATCACCTCGGGATAGCGCGTCCGATAGGCGGCCAGCACCCGCACGAAGCCGGGTTCGGCCATCCAGACCGGCAGGCTGATCTTCAGCGTCCCGCGCGGGTCGATCGTCGATTGCGCCAGTCGCGCCCCCGCCTCGTCCAGCCCCTCCAGCAGGGGGCGCAGGGCGGCGAGGTAGATTGCCCCCGCCTCGGTCAGGCTGACGCTCCGGCTGGTGCGGTTCAGAAGCCGCGCGCCGACCTCGGCCTCGATGTGCTTGACATGCTTGCTGGTCATCGCGGCGGACAGGCCCAGACGATCGGCCACGGCGGCGAAACTCTTCGCTTCGGCAACGGCGGCAAAGACGCGAAGGCTCAGCAGGCTGTCCATGCTTTCCTCGGGATTTTCCCCCACCGCAGCAGGGCGCTGCGGCTTTCCGGCATCGAGGCTAGAGCCAGCGCGATTTCCAATCAATGCAGAATGCTCGGCAGATTTCCGAAGATCATCAACTGTCAGGAAATGGTGCCTTTCGCGTCCCGCCGATGATGCGGGCGAAGTGCAGCGGTATGTCTCGGGGCATCAGACACCGGGGCCGATGCCCCCCGATCCGAAGGGACCGACCATGACCATGACCTCGACCGCCGTTGCATCCTCGGGCCGCAGCTGGACCATCGCCATCTGGGCGGGCCAGATCGCGCTTGCCGCGCTTTACCTGATGGCCGCCTACATGAAGGGCACGATGCCCATCGCCGACCTCGCCCGGATGGGCATGGGCTGGACGACCGGCGCGCCGATCTGGCTGGTGCGCGGTATCGCGCTGATGGAATTCCTTGGCGCCGTCGGCGTGATCCTGCCCGCTGCGACCCGCATCATGCCGCATCTGACCGTCTGGGCCGCCACCGGGCTTCTGGCCATTCAGGCTCTGGCCATTCCCTTCCACCTGATACGGGGTGAAGCGCATGTGCTGGGCTTCAACCTCGTCTATGTGACGCTGGCCGTGTTCGTCCTCTGGGGACGCGCCCGCAAGGCCCCGATCGCGCCCCGCGCCTGAGCCTCGGCCGCAAGGAGAAAGACATGGACACCCAAGCGCTTGCGCTGGCCCGGCAGCGGGCCGCCGAGAACCTGCCAGAACGGCTGACCTGGGAGACGCTGAGCCTTTCGGTCACCGACCTTGACCGTGCCGAGGCCTTCTGGACCGGCGTCGTCGGGCTGGTCCGCCGTCCCGCCGAAGGTCCCGGCCTCGCGCTTGGCACGGCGGACCGCACGCTGGTCGTGCTGATCCCCGGCGCCCGCGCCCCCGTCGCCCGGGGCCATGCCGGGCTCTATCACGTGGCCCTCGGAATGGCCTCGAAGGCCGAGTTCTCGCGACGGATTCAGCGATTCATCGACCTCGGCATCGCCTTCTCGCCGGTCGATCACCTGATGTCCAAGGCGCTCTATCTCAGCGATCCCGACGGCCACGGCATCGAGATCGCGTGGGAGACGCCCGAACGCTTCGGCAGTTTCAGCACCGTCAGCGGCCGTCTTGTGCTGATCGACTCCGACGGACGGGTCCGCAGCGGGCGGGAACCGTTGGACATACGCGCGGAACGCGCGCTGGCCGATGGCCGATGGCCGCGATCCCGCGCTCCCGCTGCACCGCGACGCAAGGGTGGCACATCTGCACCTGCATGTGCCCGCCCTCGAGTCTGCCCTGGCGTGGTTCGAGGGTCTGGGCTTTGCCCGCAACCTGACGCTTGACGGTCTCGGCATGGCCGACATGGGAACCGGCGCGCCCTATACCCACCGGCTTGCGGTGAACATCTGGGCGGGGCCGGGCGTCCGGTCTGCGCCGGCCACCTCGGCGCGGCTGATGACCTATACGCTGGTCACGTCGGACGAGGCCACCTTCACCGCTGCCCGCGCGCGTCTGACCGAGGACCCCGCGACCGGCGATCTGACCGGGACCGACCCCGCCGGCGTGTCGCTGCGGCTGCGCTCCGCCGCATCCCGGAAGGAGGACGCGCGATGATCCCCGCGCCCGCCGCCTACCGCCCCGCCCAGATCTGGCTGCACTGGATGGTCGTGATCGGTGTCGTCCTCCAGATCGGTTTTCACGACGCCATCGTCGCCGTCATCGAAGCCCAGAAGGTCGGGCAAACGCCCGGGGCCGCCGACATGACAGGGGCCTGGGTCCATCGGCATCGGCAGCACGATCCTTCTGGCTGTCCTTGCCCGGCTTGCCTTGCGTTGGCGTCACGGCGCACCGGCCCATGCCCCCGGCACTTCGGCCGCACAGGCGCGCATCGCCGGCATGATGCATACCGCCCTCTACGGCCTGCTGGTCGGGACGGTGGTGACCGGAATGCTCACGTGGAACGGGATCGCACCGCTGGGCGCTGTGCATGTCGCGCTCAACACCGGGCTGTTCTTCGCAGCCATAGCCCATGCGGCTGCCGCAGTCTTCAATCAGGTCGTCCGCAAGGACGGGACGCTTGCGCGGATGAAGCCGCGGCTCTGACATCGCGGATCGTCGCGCGGGTGCGTGCGGACGATTCACCGCCATCGGCATGGACCGTCGCAAGGCGTCCGCGATCTTCATGCCGATGCCAAGTTATGAAGTCCTTCTTAAGAACTGTTGAATTTTTGATAAAATCTTCGCTCCCCCGATGATGCTACGGTCTTCCCACGGAACGTCGATCTGGGGAGGACACGATGACCGCTGCACCGCGCGAGGGCGGGTTATCCAACGTATCGCTGCACCAGCGCGCCTGGAACATCCGCCGCAAGGCCCTGCTGATGGGCGAGGTTCAGGGACAGGGTTACATCGGACAGGCCCTTGGCGTCGCCGACGTTCTTGCCGTCTCGTATTTCCACGCGCTCACTTATCGGCCCGATGACCCCGAATGGGAGGGGCGCGACCGCTTCCTTCTGTCGATCGGACACTATGCCATCGCACTTTATGCCGTGCTGATGGAAGCGGGCATCCTGCCCGAGGACGAACTTGAGACCTACGGCATGGACGACAGCCGCATGCCGATGTCGGGCATGGCCTCCTACACCCCGGGGATGGAGATCACCGGCGGGTCGCTGGGACAGGGGCTCGGCATTGCTGTGGGCATGGCGATGGGGCTCAAGCGCAAGCAGAACCCCGCGCTGGTCTATAACCTGATGTCGGATGGCGAGTTGGGCGAAGGCTCGACCTGGGAGGCGGCAATGTCGGCCGTGCAGCACCGGCTCGACAACCTGATATGTCTCGTGGATTTCAACGATCAGCAGGCAGACGGCAAGACAACCGCGGCGCTTGCACAAGTGCCGGAAGAGGCCAAGTGGGCCGCCTTCGGCTGGCATGCGCAAAGGGTGGACGGCAACGACATCGACGCCGTGGTCGCCGCCTTCGACGCAGCCCGCGCGCTCAGCGAACCGAAGCCGCGCGTGATCATTTTCGACACCACGATGTGCAAGGGCGTGCCCTTCCTCGAAAACCGCGAGATCACCCATTTCGTGCGCGTCGAGGCCGATGAATGGGGCAAGGCGCTGGCCGTGCTGGAAGAGGGGAAACCGCAATGACGCTTGAGTCCATGGCCCGCAAATACGAGCCGCGACCGACGCCGATGCGCGCGGGCGGCGGACGCCTCACCACCTCTGCCATGATCGCCTCGCTCGATGCCGAGGGCTATGAGGCCGTCGTCGCGCCTTTCGGCCATGCCTTGGTAAACCTCGCCCGCAAGGACGAACGGATCGTCGGCCTTTCGGCGGACCTGTCGAAATACACCGACCTCCATGTCTTCGCGCAGGCGATGCCGGACCGGTTCTACCAGATGGGCATGGCCGAACAGGTGCTGGTCTCGGCCGCAGCCGGACTGGCGCGCGAGGGGTTCATTCCCTTCGCTACAACCTACGCCGTCTTTGCCTCGCGTCGGGCCTATGACTTCATCGCCATGGCGATCGCCGAGGAGAACCTGCCGGTCAAGATCGTCTGCGCGCTCCCCGGCCTGACGACGGGCTACGGGCCCAGCCATCAGGCGACCGAGGACCTTGCCATTTTCCGCGGCCTGCCGAACCTGACGATCGTCGATCCCTGCGACGCCTGCGACATCGCCGGAATGGTGCCGGCCATCGCCGGGCACGATGGCCCGGTCTATGCCCGCCTGTTGCGCGGCCGGGTTCCGCAGGTGCTGACCCGCCACAAGCCGGACTACCGCTTCCAGCTGGGCAAGGCGCAGCTCATCCGCGACGGCCGGGACGTGCTGGTGGTCTCGAGCGGATTCATGACGATGCGGGCGCTCGATGCGGCGGAACGGCTCGCCGCCGACGGCATCGATGTGGCGGTGCTGCACGCGCCGACCATCAAGCCGCTGGACACCGCAACGATCCTCGCAGAGGCCGGCCGGGGCGGACGGCTGCTGGTGACGGCCGAGAACCATTCCCTTGTCGGCGGGCTGGGCGAGGCCGTGGCGCGGACGCTGCTGGAAGCCGGCGTGACACCGCGGTTCCGCATGATCGGCCTTCCCGATGCCTTCCTCGAAGCCGGGGCGCTGCCGACGCTGCACGACATGTACGGCATCTCGGTCGCAAGGGTGGTCGAACAGATCAGGGGCTGGCTCTGAACCGGCCCAAAGCCCCCGCGCGGAGCAAAGGACAACGCCTTTCAAGGGAGGAGACAGCCTGATGGCGCTGCTGCAGGACAAGTTCATCATCGTTACCGGCGCGGCGAGTCCGCGCGGCCTCGGCAAGGCCACGGCGAAGCTTTTTGCCGCGCACGGGGCAACGGTCGCGATCCTCGACCTCGACGCCGCTGCGGCCGCCGCCGCCGCCGCCGATCTGGGCGCGGGGCACGCAGGCCTTGCCTGCGACGTGACCGACAAGGCAGCCTGCGAGGCGGCGGTGCGGGAACTGATGTCGCGTTGGGGTCGCATCGACGTGCTGGTCAACAATGCCGGCATCACCCAGCCGCTCAGGATCATGGACATCGCGCCCGAGAACTACGAGGCCGTGCTCGACGTGAACCTGCGCGGCACGCTTTACATGAGCCAGGCTGTGATCCCGGGAATGCGCGCGACGGGCTCGGGCAGCATCGTCAACCTGTCCTCGGTCTCCGCGCAGCGGGGCGGCGGCATCTTCGGCGGCCCCCATTATTCCGCCGCCAAGGCGGGCATTCTGGGCCTGACCAAGGCCATGGCGCGCGAGCTTGCGCCCGACGGTATCCGGGTGAACGCGATCTGCCCGGGCTTCATCGCAACCGACATCACCGCCGGAAAGCTGACGCCCGAGATGAAGGCCCAGATCCTCGCGAGCATTCCCATGGGGCGCGTCGGCGAGGCTTCGGACGTGGCGGGATGCGCGCTGTTTCTGGCTTCCGACCTTTCGGCCTACTGCACCGGCACCGAGGTCGATGTGAACGGGGGCCAGCTCATTCACTGATCGCGCCGCGCCGGAGGAGGAACTGGCGCGGCGGTATCCAACCGATAATCTGACAGAGGAGGAGAAGACGATGAAAACAACTCTGCTGGCGGTTCTTGCCGCCACAACCCTCGCCGCAGGAACGGCGCAGGCCGACAAGATCATCTTCGCCCACGGCGCCAACCCGGGCAACCCGCGCTATGTGGCGGCCAACGACTGGGCCGATCTCTACGCCAAATGCACCGGCGGCAAGACCACCGTGCAGGTCGCGCCCTCGGCCACGATGGGCGACGATGTGGAGATGCTCACCTCGACCATCGGCGGGGTCATCAACGTGACGGCGAACAGTCAGGGACCGGTGGCGCAGATCGTGCCCGAGGTGGGGCTTCTCGGTCTGCCGTTCCTGTTCAAGGATCTGCCGACCGCCTGGAAGGTCGAAGACGGGCCGGTGGGCAAGATGCTGGACGAGCGGGCGCAGAAACACGGGCTGAAGATCCTCGGTTTCTGGGACAACGGGCTTCGCAACATCAGCACACTGAAGAAGCTGGTCCCGGAGCCGGCCGACCTGAACGGGATGAAGATCCGCACGCCCCCGGACCAGATGACCATCGACATCTTCAAGGCGCTCGGCGCCGCCCCTGCCCCGCTGGCCTTCTCGGAACTGCCGACGGCGTTGCAATCGGGCGTCTTCGACGGGCAGGAGAACCCGCTGATCAACATCTACACCTCGAAGATCTACGAGATCACCAAGTTCATCACGATGACGGGACACAAGTATGAAAGCACGCCCGTCGTTGCCGGACTGGCCTGGTGGCAGGGGCTTGACCAGAAATCGAAGGACTGCGCGCTGTCGGCCACGGCCGAGGCCGGCAAGATCCAGCGCGAGATGTCGCTCAAGGCCGATGCGGAAGTGCGGCCGAAAATGGAGGCGGCGGGCGTGAAATTCGTGGATGCCGACCATGCCGCCTACGTGAAGGCAACCGCGCCGGTTTACGAAAAGTATGCCAAGCAATACCCCAAGATCGTCGCCGCGCTCGAGAAAGCGGCCGGACTGAAATGACCGGCGAGGGGGAAACCACCCCCGGCCGTGGCCGGAAGGGGCGCAGGCGCCCCTTCCCAAGCTACATCGTCGGGCTGAAGACGCTGATCGAATGGAGCGGCAAGATCGTGTCGGCCCTGTGCCTCGGGGTCCTGTTTGCCGCACTTCTGGCGAACGTGATCCTGCGCTACGCCTTCGACTCCGGGATCACCTGGGCCTATGAAATCCACGCGGTGCTGCTGCCCTGGCTCGTCGCGGGCGGCGTCGTGATCGCGGCGGCGCGCGGGCGCAACATTGCCATCACCCTGCTGCCCGACGTTCTAGGCGGGCGCGGCCGGCAGATCCTGATGCTGGCGGTGGAGACGGTGGCCCTGGTGATCTCGGTCACCGTCCTGCTGTCGAGCCGGCCGATCCTGATGGCCGCGCAATACCAGACCTATTCGACGCTGCCCCTGAAGCAGATCTGGGGCTATGCGAGCCTGATCTATGCCTTCTCCGGCCTGGCGGCGATCGCCGTCCTGGACATCCTGCGCCTGCTGGCAGGCCAGGACGTCGCGGACCGCGATCCCGGTCACGCCAGCCTGAGCTGAGGAGAGACGAAATGACCTCCGTGATGATCTGGGTGTTCTTTGTGTTGCTGGCCATCGCCGTTCCGGTGGCCGAGGCCATGACCGGCGGTGTCGGCGTCGCGCTCTGGCTCGACGGCCGGTCTCTGGCCGTCATCGCCCAGCGTCTCTATTCGCCGACGCAGAGCTTTCCGATGCTCGCGATCCCGTTCTTCATCCTTGCGGGCAGCCTGATGATGTCCGGCCGGTTCGGCGTCTATCTCGTAAACATCGCACGGCTTCTCGTCGGCAATTTCCGGGGCGGGCTCGGCCAGGTCTCGATCATCGGCTCCGTGATGTTCGGCGGGGTCTCCGGTTCGGCGGTGGCCGACGCCTCGGCGATGGGCAATGCGCTCATCCCGGTGCAGAAGGCCGCGGGATATCCGGCCGGCTTCTCCGCCGCGATCAACGCGTCCTCCGCGACCATCGCCGTCCTGATCCCGCCGTCCATCCCACTCATTCTGTTCGGGCTTGTCTCCAACGTGTCGATCACGGATCTGTTCGTGGCCGGTATCCTGCCCGGACTGATGCTGGGCGTCGGCATGTCGGCGGCCGTCTGGTGGGTGGCGCGGCGCCGCGACCTGCCGCGCGCCCCGCTCGAGGGCGGCTTTCACGCCTTCCGCGGCCAGATCGTCTCTGCCATCCCCGCGCTGCTGATGCCCGTGTTCGTCATCGGCACGCTGCGCTTCGGCGTCGCGACGCCGACCGAAGTCAGCGTGATGGCGGTGGCCTACGCGCTGATCGTCAGCGGCCTGATCTACCGCGATCTCACCCTCCGCGGCATCTGGGAGGCCGGCGTCGAGACCGCGATGATGACCGGCGCCGTGATGTTCATCATCATGGGCTCGTCCACGATCCAATGGCTTCTGACCGCCGAGCAGATCCCGCAGCATCTCGCCGTCTGGGTCACCTCTGCCTTCAGCGCGCGCTGGATGGTCATCATGGCGCTGAACCTCGTGATGCTGGTGGTGGGCATGTTCCTCGATCTGCCGGCGGCCGTGCTGCTGCTTGGCCCGCTGTTCGTGACCATCGGTCACGCGATCGGGCTGGATCTGGTGCAGCTTGGGCTGATGATGGTGGTGAACCTCTCGATCGGTCTCTACACACCGCCGGTCGGGACGACCTTGTTCATCTCCGCCGCCATCGCAAAGGTGGGGATCGGCCAGACCGTCAAGGCGCTCGCGCCGTTCTATCTGGTCGCCCTCGTGGTGTTGGCCCTGATTTCCTACGTTCCGGCGCTCACGATCTACTAGAGGCCCCAGGGTTTCACGTCGATCAGACCGGGCCCGGACTGCGCTTGGAAGCGGCAGCCCAGAGCCTCAAGCAGGGCGCGCGCCTTGAGTTCGTGGGCCCTGCATTCCTCGATCAGCCATTGCGAGAAGCGGTTCACGATCCGGCGGCTGAAATGCCGGGGCGGACAGACGAACCAATAGGCCGCGAAGTCGATCACCGGAAACCCGGTGCAGAAGGGGACGAGTTCCCCCCGCTGCAACTCGGGCAGACAAAGGTTGACGCTGTCGAGCGCAAGGCCCCCGCCCTGCTTGGCCATCTCGATGGCCATGGACGAGCGGTCAAACCGGAACTGATAGCTGAGGTCGGGCAGTTCGATGCGGTTCGACGCCAGCCAGAGATCCCATCGGTAGAGGGTCTTCACGCTGTCGATCAGCCGGGCCGCGCCAAGCTGGGCAATCGGGTCATCGGAGTGCCGTTGCAGCTCCTTGAGATACTCCGGACTGCAAAGCGGCAGGACAAGGTCATTCATGACCCGCGTCACGGCAAGACCGGGCCAGCCGCCAAGCCCGTAACGCAAGTCGAGATCGACCGCCTCGGTGTCGAACGCGGAAAAATCCGGCGTGGCGTCGATCCGGATGTTCCATTCCGGGTTCTCGGACGCGAAATGGGCGATGCGCGGGCCAAGCCACCGGACACCGAAACTCGGGCTGACGCGGATCGTCAGGCTGCGGACGTTGCGCTGCTGGATGATCGCGCTGCGCGCGTTCCGCATCGCGGCAAAGGCGTGCGTCGCCGTCTGGAACAGACGGTCGCCATCCAGCGTCAAGATGAGCCGCTGCTTTTCCCGCCGGAACAGCCGGACGCCGAACTGCGTCTCGAGAAGGCGGATCTGCTGGCTCACCGCGGAGGGCGAGATACCAAGCTCCTCGGCGGCCTTGGTGACCGTGCCAAGGCGCACCACGGCTTCGAAGTATTCGGTCGCCTTCAGGTTTATGTCCCGCATGAGACCACAATAAGGGCAGCCATCCTGCGGCGCCAGCGCGACGTGAACCCCGCCGCAGGCGATCGCCGGGCCCGCCTCCCCGACGCTCGGGCACAACACGGCACACCGTCATCGGCCAGGCAACGGGACTCTGACCGGCAAAAGCAAAACCCCGCCGGTCAGGCGGGGTTTTCTGCTTTTCAAGCCGTTGTTTTAATTGGTGGAGCCAGGGGGAATCGAACCCCCGACCTCTTGAATGCCATTCAAGCGCTCTCCCATCTGAGCTATGGCCCCACCGGGTCGCGCTCCTTGCGAAGCGCTCGGGCTATCTATGTGAGCGCGCGGGGGGGCGCAAGGGAAAAAATGCGCCCCCCGCGGCTTTCGTCATTCCTCGTCGCCGGGCACGTCCGCGAGGTCGTCGAGCGAGACGTTGTCGTCATCCTCGTCTTCCAGCAGATCGTCGTCGATCGCGGTATCGTCGGTGGCATCGTCCGCCAGCAGGTCGTCATCCGCATCCAGATCATCGACCAGCGTTTCGTCGTGCTTCTGCGCCGCGCCGCGCGGGGCGGCCGAGATCACCTTGCGGCGCGTGCTTTCCACGTCCACCTCTTCCCCCGTGTAGGGGCTGATGATCGGTGTCCTGTTCAGGTCGTAAAAGCGCTTTCCCGTCGTCGGGCAGACGCGCTTCACGCCCCATTCCGGATTGGGCATGGTGGATCCCCTCGAATGCTGAACTGTTCAGAGTCGAGCGCCTTTGCCACAAAGGGGGCAGCCTGTCAAAGGCTTTCGGCCCGACACGGCAACGGCTATCCTTCGTTCGGCGCGACACGAGGCAGGAGCGACGCATGACCTTCCTTCCGGGGGACCCTCCGGTTCACGTGGCGCTGCGCCGTTCAGCGCGGGCGCGGCGGTTTTCCCTGCGGGTGTCGCGGGTTGACGGTCAGGTGACGCTGTCGCTGCCGACCTGGGCCCGCGAATCCGAGGCCATGGCCTTCGCGCGTGAGAAAGAGGACTGGATCCGCGCGACCCTGGCGGGTCTGCCCCTTCTGCGGCGGGTCGAGATCGGCGGAAGCGTTCCGGTCGCGGGCCGCGAGCTGTCGATTCGCCCCGGCACGGGCCGCGCGCCCCGGATCGAGGGCGGCCTGCTGCTGGTGCCGGGCGATCCCGAGCGCGCGGCGGCCCGCGTGTCGGGCTTCCTCAAGGTGCTGGCCCGGGAACGGCTGACAGAGGCCTGCGACATCCATTCAAGGGCGCTCGGCCTGCCCTATGCCCGCATCACGCTGCGCGACACGCGGTCGCGGTGGGGGTCCTGCGCGCCGGACGGGGCGCTGATGTTCTCCTGGCGCCTCGCCATGGCGCCGCCCGAGGTGCTGGACTACGTCGCCGCCCACGAGGTCGCGCATCTGGCGCAGATGAACCACTCGCCCGCCTTCTGGGCCGTGGTCGGCCGGCTGATGCCGGGCTACGAGGTGCCGCGGCGCTGGCTCAAGCGCAACGGCTCGGGCCTTCAGGCCATCCGCTTCGGGGATTGACGCCCGGGACGGATGTGATCACATGCGCGCATGCTGTTGCAGAACCGCCCTTCGGACTCCGTCACCGCCGTTCACGACCGGCTCTATCGCAGCCTGCGCACGCAGGTGATGCATGGCGAGTTCGCGCCGGGCCAGCCGCTGACGCTTCGCGGCATCGGCAAGACCTACGGCGTGTCGATGACCCCCGCGCGCGAGGCCGTGCGGCGTCTGGTGGCCGAGGGCGCGCTGACGATGTCGTCATCCGGCCGGGTCTCGACGCCCGAGCTGTCGAACGAGCGGATCGAGGAGATGGCCGCCATCCGCGCGCTGCTGGAGCCGGAACTGGCCAGCCGGGCGCTGCCGCGCGCGCATTTCGCGCTGATCGAACGGCTTCAGACCATCAACGCGGCGAATGCCGAGGCCGTGGCCAAGCAGGATGCGGTGGCCTACATCCGCACGAACCTCGAGTTTCACCGCACGCTTTATCTGCGGGCACAGGCCCCCGCGATGCTGGCCATCGCCGAGACCGTCTGGCTGCAACTGGGCCCCACGATGCGCGCGCTCTATGGCCGACTGCGCCGCAACGAGCCGCCACAGCATCACCGGATGATTCTGGCCGCCTTGCGCGCCGGCGACGAGCCGGGCCTGCGGCTTGCGGTGCGCACGGATGTAACGCAGGGCCTGCGCCATCTCGTGACCTGACCCGCGCCCGCCCAACCCGCGCCCGCCCGGTCGCGGCCCATACCCCCTCGCGGCGGCAAGCACCCGCTGCCGCAGCATGCGTTCCCCTTGTTTTTTGACCCCCGGCAGGGCATGTGTCCCGCGAATGTGAGCGCCGCGTCCGCACCTTTCAGGGGCGGGCGGATCGGCGCTTTGGTGATCAAGGCCCGTTTCACTTCATGACGCAGACCCAGGACGACCCCGACGAAGAGCGCCATCCGCTGCTGGCCAGATTGCAGCAGGCCGCCCCGTTCCTGATCGGGATCGCGCTCTTTGCCGCGGGACTGGGTGCACTCTTTCACCTGCTGGCCCCGATCCACCTGCACAAGGTGATCGCCGATGCCAAGCAGATGCCGGTGACGGCGCTGCTGGGCGCGCTGGCGGCAACCGCGGCGGGCTACACCGCACTGATCGGCTACGACTGGTCGGCGCTGCGGCACATCGGCAAGAAGCTGCCCTTCCCTGTCGTCGCGGTGGGCGCCTTCCTTGGCTATTCGCTGGGCAACACGATCGGCATCTCGGTACTGTCGGGCGGCGCGGTGCGCTATCGCATCTACTCGGCCTACGGCATCAACGCGCTGGAGGTGGCGGCGATCTCGACCTTCGTGTCGCTGGCCTTCGGCGTGGGGATCAGCGTGATCGGTCTGGCCTCGCTCGTCTTCCATCCCGGCGCGCTGACCGGGATATTCGGCATCTCGCCCGAACGGATGCGGCTGATCGCGCTGGTGGCGCTGGTGCTGACGGTCGCGGTGCTGGGGGCCGCGTCGCTGGCGGGGCGCACGCTGCGGCTGTGGCGGCTCGAACTGCGCGCGCCCTCGCCGGGCATTCTGCTGGGCCAGCTTGCTTTCACGGCCACCGACACCTGCTTTGCCGCGCTTGCGCTTTACGTGCTGCTGCCGCAGGGCGCGCCGGACTTCGTGACCTTCCTCGTGATCTTCGCGACGGCCACGATGACCGGCGTGCTGAGCCATGTGCCGGGCGGCATCGGCGTGTTCGAAAGCGTGGTGATCACCGCGCTCCCGGCCAGCGTCAGCGTGGAACAGGCGGCGGTCGCGCTGCTGCTGTTCCGGATGATCTACTACCTCGTGCCCTTCATCCTCGCCATGATCCTGATCTCGGCGAACGAGGCGCGCCTGGCTCGGGGTCCGCTTGCGCGGATGCTGGGGGATGTCTCGGACACGATGGCCCCGATCAGCCGGGTGCTGACGACGGTCGCGCCGGGCGCGGCCGGGGCGACCGTGCTGGGGCTGGGGATCTACCTGCTGCTCGTCGCCCTCATGCCTTCGGTGCGTCCGCATGAAGTGACGCCGAATGTCGTCACTGCGATCCTTCTGGAAGGCGGGGCGGTCCTGTCGGCCGTTCTTGGCGTCATCATGATCCTGCTGGCACAGGGGCTGATGCGGCGAATCTCGGCTGCCTTCTGGCTGACCGAAGCCGCCCTGATCGCGGGCGCGGCCGCCTCGCTCCTGAACGGGCTGAACTTCGTGGCGGCGGGCGTGCTGATCGGGGGGGCAGTGCTGCTCTGGCCGATCAAGGGAGAGTTCTACCGCGCGGCGCGGCTGACGCAGAACCTGCTCTCTCCGGGATGGTTCGCCCTGATCGCCTCGATCACCCTGTCGGCCATGGTCTTCTGGGTGCTGATGGACGGCCACGCGCTGCATTCGGGGTTGCTCTTGCGCTTCTCGGCCGAAGCCAATGCGGCCCGTGCCCTGCGGGCCGGTCTGGTCGCCTCGGCGCTGATGACCTTCGCGCTGATCTACATCGCCATGCAGCCCGCGCGCGGCAAAAGCGTGACCGCCGACGCCGAGGCCATGGCGCGCGTGCGCGACATCGTGGCGAGGCAGGATCAGCCGCTGGCGAACCTCGCCCTGACCGGGGACAAGACCTTCTTCTTCTCGGAAACCGGCGACGCCTTCATCATGTATGCGGTGCAGGGCAAATCCTGGATCGCCTATTCCGACCCCGTGGGCCCCAAGGCCGCGGTGCGCGACCTCGCCTGGGCCTTCTTCGACGCGGCCTTCGCGGCGGGCTGCCGGCCCGTCTTCTATGAAGTCAGCGACGCCTATCTGCCGATCTGGGTCGAGATGGGCATGACCGTCAACAAGATCGGCGAAGAGGCGACGGTCCACCTTCCCGCCTTCTCGCTCGCCGGGCAGAAATACAAGGCGATGCGCGCGGCCTACAACAAGCTGGAACGTGAGGGGATCAGCTTCGAACTGGCCGCGCCCCCCCATTCGCCCGAATTGCTGGCCCGGCTCAAGGACATCTCGGATGCCTGGCTCGCCAGCCGGCGCGGACGGGAAAAGCGCTTCTCCGTCGGGCGCTTCTCGCCCGATTACCTGCAGGGCTTCCGCATCGCGCTGATCAAGCGCGAGGGCCGGGTGGTGGCCTTTGCCAACCTGCTCGAGACCGAAACGAAGGCCGGCGCCACCATCGACCTGATGCGCTTTGGCCCGGATGCGCCCGCCAACGTGATGCAATTCCTGTTCATCGCCCTGATGGAACAGTTGCGCGACGAAGGTTTCGCCCAGTTCAGCCTCGGCATGGCGCCTCTGGCGGGTCTCGAGGTGAAATACGGCGCGCGGCTGTGGAACCGCTTCGGCTCGATCCTGTTCAAATACGGGCGCAGCTTCTACAACTTCGCGGGCCTGCGCGCCTTCAAGCAGAAGTTCGGCCCCGACTGGCGGTCGCGGTATTTCGCGGTGCCGGGATCGCTGGCGCCCATCGCCGCCTTGCGCGACGTGACGCTGGCCATCTCCGGCACGGCACGGGGGAGCGGAAAGACCCGTTAGCTTTTGAGCGACCACATGACGTTCAGCGGCAGGTGCTTCGTCACATGGTGCAGGAACGCAAGCCCGACGTGGCCGATGAAGTAACCCCACGCCAGCACGCCCATGCCCGCGTGCAGGAACAGCACAAGGCGCACGAAGATATTGCCGCCCAGCCCCAGGCTGTGCAGGACGAACCAGAAGGTTCCCGATGCGGCGAGGCCGGTGATGAGCAACAGCCCGAGGCCGTGCACCGCCGAGGGAAGCGGCGCGTGATCGTCGTGGTCCGGCAGCGTCAGCTGGCGCGCGGCCTCGACATGCACCCAGATGTCGTCCCAGAGACCCCGCAGCCGACGGGCCGAGAACCAGGGAACGAGCATCCCCAGCGGCGTGCCGCGGCGGCGCAGGAACACGGTCAGCCAGAAGAGGACAGCCAGCGCCAGCGCCGCCATGCCGGTGTATTCGTGCAAGGGCGCCATCAGGTTGCCGGGATGGCCGCGATAGGCGAATTCCATCGTCGTGCTGGAGACAAGCTGCAAGATCACCGCCGTCGCCAGCGCGCCATGGAAGATCCGTGTCACCAGAGCGTGGCGTTGCGGGTCGGAGGAGGTAGACATCGGGAAACCCTTCGGTCTTGAGGAGGTAGGTCGCCTGCATATAGGCGGTGCCCCTGACAAACGGCTGACATCGCGCGAATTCGTGCCTGACGCCTGCGTGAGCCCTCGCCCGCGCGCCCCTGCCGGTCGATCGCCGATTTCCCCTTGACGCGCCCAGCGGCAGATTCTATCCCCACGCGGCCTGTGGCGGAGTAGCTCAGTTGGTTAGAGCAGCGGAATCATAATCCGCGTGTCGGGGGTTCAAGTCCCTCCTCCGCTACCATAAATCCAAAAAAACGATACAGAACCGAATGGCACCGGCCCGTGCCCGACCGCTTGGGCCCACCGGCCACACGACGCCCCGCATCGGACCTTCGCGAAGGGCTATCCCGCCGCAGCACTTCGCGCTAACGAGGCGTATGAGCTTTCTCGATCCGAACGATCCGTTCTTCCGCCCGGTGTGGCGACGCTGGGCAACGGTGGGCGTTCCCGCCGCATGGGCCTGTGTCGAGGCCTGGGTCGGCACGATGCCCTGGGCGCTCGGCTTCGCGGCGGCTGCGGCCTACGCCTATTACCAGCTTTTCATCGTCGGACCGGACGACCCCGACGGCCAGGGCGGCAACGGCGGCAGCGAGGGCTGATCAGCCCGCGAGGGTCGCCAGGATTTCTGCGGCCAGCGCCTCGGCCTCGTCCGCAGCCGCCCCGCGCCCCGCCTCGACGACGCCCATCCCAAGGCCCAGCGTTTCGGCATAGGCGACCCGGTTTGCCAGCCGCGCGCTTGCCAGGTCGGCCTCGAGCCGCGCCGCGGCGGCGGCGATTTCGTCGCCGATCCGCGTCCCGCTCCGCGTCCGGTTCAGCACGATCATCGGGCGGTGCCCCTCGCGGGCGGCAAGGTCCAGAACGCCCTCGGTCGCCCAGAGGTCCACGGGGCTGGCCGAAACGGGCACAAGCACGAGGTCCGCCTCGCGCAGCGCGGGACGCAGGTCGGCGTCCACCTTGGGCGGCGTATCGACCAGCACCACATCCACCCCGCGCCGGAGCTTGTCGCATTCGTAGGACACGCCCCAGGCAGAGGCGGTCGAGAACTCCAGCCCCGCCTCCCCCAGCCGGTCGCGGCGCGTCATGAACCAGCGGCCAAGGCTGCCCTGGGGATCGGTATCGAGCAGCGCGACGCTCAGCCCCTGTTTCGCGAAGACCGTGCCCAGCGTCACGGCAAGCGTGGTCTTGCCCGACCCGCCCTTCTGCTGCGCGATGGTGATGACCTTGCCCGCCATGCCGGTCTCCTTCAGATCCCCGAATGCTGCAATGCAGCATGTCACGTTTCGAACCCGGATGCACCGCAAAAAAGGGGCAGGTCAGGGCAAGGCCGGCATCAGGGGATAATCCACCATCTCGGCATAGACCCGCCCCTCCGGCCCCGGATCGGAGCGCCACAGCCCGAAGCGGTCCACCCGCCATGGGCCCGCGCGAAATCCCGCGGCCGCGGCCACCGCCGCCTCGATCCGCGCGGCCTCGTCCCGCCGCCCGCCAAGCCGGCCCAGCGTCACATGCGGCGTGAAACGGCGCGCTTCGATCGCGATGCCCGCCCGCCGCAGGGCGGTCTCGACGCGGTCGTGAAGCGCCATCAGCCCCGGCGCGGGCGCCACCGCGGCATAGGCCACGCGCGGACGGTCGCCGCCGAACAGGGCCGCCCCGCGCAGTTCCATCTCGAAGGCCGGGCAGCGGATCGCGGAAAGCGCAAGATGCGCCTCGTCCAGCTCCGGCTCGGGCCGATCGCCCAGAAAGGCAAGCGTGAGGTGAAATCCGTCCGGCAGGCTTCGGCGCGGCAGCGGCAGGACCGCCTGAAGGCGCGCAAGCTCGGCCCGCACGGCCTCGGGCAGGCCGATGGCGACAAAGGCGCGGATCATCGCGCGGCAAGCCTGCGCAGGCGGTCGCGGACCTCTGCGCGCAGGGGCCCCTCGCGTGGGGGATCGGCGAGCGTGGTGAACAGCGCCTCGGCCACCGGCGCGCGGCCCCGCTCGTAGCCCCGACCCGACAGGGCGCGCAGCACGGCCTCGGCCGGGGCGGGCAGGCGGTCGGGGATCTCGTGGCCCGCCAGCGCCGCCCAGACCCCGGCCCAGCAGCGCCCGACCGACCAGGCGTTGTAGCCGCCCCCGCCGGTGACGATCATCCGGGGGCTGAGCGGACGCAGCGCGGTCACGACCTCGCGGTGGGCATTGTTCGACAGCGCCAGCCGCGACAGCGGGTCTTCGTCCAGCGCATCGGCCCCGCATTGCAGCACGATGGCCTCGGGCCGGTGCGCCACGACACGCGGCAGGATCAGCTCGTGAAGCGCCGCGCGCATCTCGGTGTCGTTGAAGCCGCGCGGAACGGGCAGGTTGAAGCAATTGCCGCCGCCGTCATCCTCGAGCGCGCCCGTGAAGGGCCAGCGCCGCTCTTCGTGGACCGAGACCATCAGGACCGACGGATCGCCCGCGAACGCCGCCTCCACCCCGTCGCAGTGATGGGCGTCGATATCGACATAGGCGACGCGGCCGATCCCCAACCGCCGCAGCGTCAGGATGCACAGCACCGGATCGTTGAGGTAGCAAAACCCGTTCGCCCGGTCGCGCAGCCCGTGATGGGTGCCGCCGGCGGGGGTATAGACGACACCGCCGTCGCGCACGAGGTCGGCCGCCAGCATCGCCGCCCCGGCCGAGGTCGCAGGACGGCGGAACATCTCGGGGAAGATCGGGTTCGCGGTCGTGCCCAGCCCGTGCCGGTCGCGCACCTCGGGGCTGACCGCGCCCTCTGCCTCGGCCCGTTGCAGCGCCGCGACATAATCGGGCGTGTGCCAAAGCGCCAGAGCGGCCGGCTTGGCGCGCGGGCTGCTGCGGTATTGCCCCGTCGCCAGCCATCCCATCGCGCGAGCAAGGTCGATGACGGTCGAGACGCGCGGCACCCGCAAGGGATGCCAGTCGCCATAGCTCGACCGCCGGTAGATGTCCGACCCGATGAAAAGCGGCGCCGCGCGGGGCACGTTCAACTCATGCCCATCCATCGGCCACAGGCCTCCTGCTTGCACAAATTCGTTGCACCGCCCCCAACCCAAGGACCACGTTTGCCCGCCGACTGGAACAACCCGACGTATAGTGATATGTTACACCTTAGAGCAGTTGCCAGAACGGCAAGACAAAATGCCTGCGAATGCGGGGCGGATGGTGTGCATGTCTTTCGAGAAGAAGATCCCCGAGGTGATGCCTCTGGCGACGGCGGCAGTAACCGATCCGGTGTGCTGCCAGATCGCCGGCCTGTGCTGGCGGCAGTCGGGCAAGGAGATCGAGGTTCTTCTCATCACGTCGCGTGACACGGGCCGGTGGGTTCTGCCCAAGGGCTGGCCGATCAAGGGGCTGAGCGGTCCGCAATCCGCGCTCCGCGAGGCCTACGAAGAAGCAGGCGTCGAAGGCGTCGCGACGAACCGGCCGATCGGGGCCTATCCCTATGTGAAGACGGTCGACGCGCAGAACGGCTTCCCCTGCGAGGTGACGGTGTTCCCGATCGAGGTGAAGCATCTGGCCAGCCGCTTTCCCGAAGCCTCCCAGCGCCAGCGCAAGTGGTTTCCCCTTGCAAAGGCCGCCAAGAAGGTGGACGAAGCAGAGCTTTCGGCGCTGATCAGGGGCTTCGATCCGGACAGGATTGCCGCGACGCGCGATTGATTTCCGCGCCCGATTGCATAAGTCCTTCATAAGACTTCTTCGGGCCTGCCATGATCCGCTACGCTCTCAAATGTGACAAGGGACACGACTTCGACAGCTGGTTCGCCTCGGCCGAAGCCTGCGACAGCCTCATGGCGTCCGGTCGCTTGGCCTGCATGCATTGCGGATCGGCAAAGGTGACGAAATCGCTGATGGCGCCCTCTGTCAGCCATGGAAAGGGCGACCCTGACCCCGCAACGCCGCCCCGCCCCCTGTCCGCGCCGCAATCGCCGATGGAACTGGCGCTGGCACGGCTGCGCAAGGAGATCGAAGAGAAATCCGAATATGTGGGCATGCGTTTCGCCTCCGAAGCACGCGCCATGCACGAGGGAGACGCGCCCGAGCGTCCGATTTTCGGCGAGGCGAAGCTGGACGAGGCAAAGGCGCTGATCGAGGACGGCATCCCCGTCGCCCCCCTGCCCTTCCTGCCGCCGCGCAAGACGAACTGACCCGCCAACCGCACACAGGGACGGAGGTTCCATGACCACCCTCATCACCGGCGCCGCCCGCGGCGTGGGCCGCGCGCTTCTGGAAGCCATTGCCGCCACGGGCGACGATGTGATCGGCACCTTCCGTGGCGCAACCCCGTCGGGCGCGCCCGGTCGCTGGCTTGCCGCCGAGATGACCGATCCCGCCAGCCTTGCCGCACTTGGCCCCGCGATGGACGGCGCGCCGCTCGATCTTCTGGTGCTGAACGCAGGCATCTACAGCGACCGGGCCGAAGGGCTAGAGACGGGATACCCGCCAGCCCTCTGGGCCGAGATGTTCGCGGTGAACGTGACGGCCCCCTTCCTGACGATCCAGGCCCTGCTGCCCAACCTGCGCGCGGCGCGGGGGGCGAAGATCGCCATCCTGTCCTCGCAGATGGCCTCGGACACCCGGGCGCCGGGGGGCAGCTACATCTACCGCGCCTCGAAGGCCGCCGTGCTCAACCTCGGGCGCAACCTTGCCGCCGATCTGAAGTCCGAAGGCATCGCCGTCGGCATCTACCACCCCGGATGGGTGCGCACCGACATGGGCGGCCCGGGCGCCTCCATCGACGCGGACGAGGCCGCCCGCGGCCTGATCGCGCGCTTTGCCGCCCTCTCGATCGCCACCACCGGCTGCTTCGAGACATGGGACGGTCGCCCGCATCCGTTCTGACCGGCAAGCCCCCGGCCCCGCGCACAGGATTGCCCTTGCAACCGATGCCCCCCGCGCATATGACGCCGCCGTCATGACACCACCGGGGGGGCCGGATGCCACTTCTCGTGATGAAATTCGGCGGCACCTCGGTGGCCGACCTTCAGCGCATCAAGAACGCCGCTGGCAAAGTGCGGCGCGAGGTCGAACGCGGCTATGACGTCATCGTCATCGTCTCGGCCATGTCGGGCAAGACGAACGAGCTTGTCGGCTGGGTCGAACAGACTTCGCCGCTGTATGACGCGCGCGAATACGATGCGGTCGTGTCCTCGGGCGAGAACGTGACGGCCGGCCTGATGGCGCTGACGCTTCAGGAAATGGGCGTGCCCGCGCGCAGCTGGCAGGGCTGGCAGGTGCCGATCCAGACCACCAGCGCCCATGCCGCGGCCCGCTTCGTGGACATCCCGCGCGACAATATCGACGCGAAATTCGCCGAAGGCATGAAGGTTGCCGTGGTCGCGGGCTTTCAGGGCGTCTCGCCCGAGGGCCGCATCACCACGCTGGGCCGCGGCGGGTCGGACACGACCGCCGTGGCCTTTGCCGCCGCCTTCGCCGCCGAACGCTGCGACATCTACACCGACGTGGACGGCATCTACACCACCGATCCCCGCATCACCGACAAGGCCCGCAAGCTCGACAAGATCGCCTTCGAAGAGATGCTGGAACTCGCCTCGCTCGGCGCGAAGGTGCTGCAGACCCGATCCGTCGAGCTTGCGATGCGCTACAAGGTGAAGCTGCGCGTTCTTTCGAGCTTCGAGGAAACCGACGAAAACTCTGGCACGCTCGTCTGCGACGAGGAGGATATCATGGAATCGAAAGCCGTCTCGGGCGTCGCCTATTCGCGCGACGAAGCGAAAATGACCCTCGTGACCGTCGAGGACCGCCCCGGCATCGCCGCCGCGATCTTCGGGCCGCTGGCCGAGGCCGGGGTGAACGTGGACATGATCGTTCAGAACATCTCGGAGAAGAACTACGCCGGCCACACGGGCGCCGTGACCGACATGACCTTCTCGCTGCCGATCAACCAGGTCGCGCGCGCGCAGAAGGCGCTCGAGGATGCGCGGGCCGCGGGCGCGATCCGCTACGACGAGCTGGTCGTGGACACCAACGTGGCCAAGGTCTCGGTCGTGGGCATCGGGATGCGCAGCCACGCGGGCGTCGCGGCGAAGATGTTCCGCTCGCTCTCTGCCGAAGGAATCAACATCAAGGTGATCGCCACGTCAGAGATCAAGATTTCGGTGTTGATCGACCGGAAATATATGGAACTCGCCGTGCAGGCACTCCATGATGCCTTTGAACTGGAAAAGACCGCCTGACCTTTCCGTGACCCCGGAAAGCGGCTGTCTGGAAGCGGATGATGGCCGACGGGACCGAAAGTGAAAGCCGCAAGCTCCTGCGCCGCCTGCGCGACACCCTCGCGGAGGCCGGCAAGGGGCAGGAGCGTCTCGACCGCATCACCTCGCTTATCGCGGATTCGATGGGATGCGAGGTCTGCTCGATCTACCTGTTCCGCGACGACGACACGCTGGAACTGTGCGCGACCGAGGGGCTGAAGGCCGAATCCGTCCACCAGACCCGGCTTCGGCTGGGCGAGGGGCTGGTGGGCCGCGTGGCCAAGATGGGCAAGCCGATCAACACCGGCAACGCGCCATCGGAACGCGGGTTCCGCTACATGCCCGAGACGGGGGAGGAAATCTATTCCGCCTTCCTCGGCGTGCCGATCCAGCGGCTGGGCGAGATGCTGGGCGTGCTTGTCGTGCAGGCCAAGGCCGCGCGGCAATATTCCGACGACGAGGTCTATGCGATCGAGGTCGTCGCCATGGTTCTGGCCGAAATGGCCGAGCTTGGCGCCTTCGTGGGGGAAGGCGAGGCGCTGTCCGCCCCGCACCAGCACCCGGTCCTGTTTCGCGGCGGCACGGGGCAGGAAGGCACGGCCGAGGGTCACGTCTGGCTGCACGAACCGCGGGTCCTGATCACCAACCCCGTCGCCGACGATCCGCAGGCCGAATGCGAACGCCTGCGCGACGCGGTGCAAAAGCTGCGGCTGTCGGTCGATACGCTTCTGGCCAAGGCCGACAGCGAGGATGGCGAACAGCAGCAGGTGCTGGAAGCCTACCGGATGTTCGCCAATTCCCGCGGCTGGCTGCGCCGGATGGAAGAGGACATCCACCGCGGCCTGTCGGCCGAGGCGGCGGTGGAAAAGGAACAGTCCGCCACCCGCGCGCGGCTGAACGACGTGCCCGATCCCTATCTGCGCGAACGTCTGAACGATCTCGACGACCTGTCGAACCGCCTGCTGCGCATCCTGACCGGGCAAGGCCACGACACCGGGGCCGCGATGCCGCCGAACCCCGTGCTGGTGGCGCGCAACATCGGGCCCGGAGAGCTTCTGGAATACGGCCGCAAGCTCAAGGGCGTCGTGCTGGAAGAGGGCTCGGTCGGCAGCCACGCCGCCGTCGTCGCCCGCGCGCTGGCGATCCCGCTGGTGATCCATGCCGAGCGCATCACGACCGAGGCGCTGAACGGCGACCGCATCCTTGTGGACGGCGATCAGGGCATCGTCCACCTGCGCCCCGACGAGAACGTCGCCGCCGCCTTCCGCGACAAGATCGCGATGCAGGCGCAGGCGATGGAACGCTACGCGGGCCTGCGCCTGCTGCCCGCGCAGGCGCTCTGCGGCACGACCGTCGGGCTGCACATGAACGCGGGGCTGATGGCCGACCTGCCCTCGCTCGAAGGGTCGGGCGCCGAGGGCGTGGGCCTCTTCCGGACCGAGCTGCAATTCCTGATCCGCAACCAGGTGCCCAAGCGGGGGGAACTCGCGGCGCTTTATTCCCGCGTGCTCGATGCCGCCAAGGGCCGCCGCGTGGCCTTCCGCACGCTCGACATCGGGTCGGACAAGGTCCTACCCTACATGAAACGCGTGGACGAGCCGAACCCCGCGATGGGCTGGCGCGCGATCCGCGTGGGGCTGGACAAGCCGGGCGTGCTTCGGATGCAGTTGCAGGCGCTTTTGCGCGCCGCGAACGGGCGCCCGCTGATGGTCATGTTCCCCTTCGTCGCCCAGTTCGAGGAATTCCTAGAAGCCCGCGACCATCTTCTGCGCGAGATCGACCGCGAGGGGCAACTGGGCCATGTCCTGCCCGAGCGGATCGAGATCGGCGCCATGCTGGAAACCCCGAGCCTCGCCTTTGCGCCCAAGCAGTTTTTCGATCTGGCCGATTTCATCTCGATCGGCGGCAACGACCTCAAGCAGTTCTTCTTCGCCGCCGACCGCGAGAACGAACGCGTGCGGCGGCGCTACGACACGCTCAACGCAAGCTTCCTGACCTTCATCGGGCATATCGTGGACCGCTGCGTCGAAAGCGGCACGGCGCTCTCCTTCTGCGGCGAGGATGCCGGCCGCCCGGTCGAGGCGCTCTGCCTTGCCGCCATGGGGCTGCGGACGCTCTCGATGCGCCCGGCCTCCATCGGCCCGGTCAAGTCGCTCATCCGCCGCGTGAACCTTGCCGAAGTGCGCCGGGTGATCGACGACGAGATCCGCGTGGGCCGCACCACCGTGCGCCCCGCGATCATGGACTGGCTGTCGCGGCAGAACGAAGGCCTGTGAGCGGCCTCAGGGATCGGCAAACGCCCATTCGACGGTTTCGCTGACCCGGGCACCCTTCCTGCGCCGCGTCTTCACGGTCTCCGGCCGGAGGCTGACCATGCGCCTGCCCATCGTCGTGCCGGGCTGAACGGACGTCTCGGGATCGTCTGCCACGATCCTCGCCCGCCCCATTTTCTGTCGGAAAATATCCTCGGGGGGTCTGGGGGGCAGACAGCCCCCCAGCCTGCGACGGCCGCCCCTAGCCAGCCGCCGCGCGGAACGCCTCCAGCACCGGCGCCTCGCCATAGTCCAGCGCAAGCCGTTTCAGGCCGAAGCGGACATGGGCCATTTCCTGGTAATAATTCACGAAGGCGTAGTTGATCCCCGCCCCCGCGACCGATCCCAGCAGCGGCACCGCCTGCGCGGCGAGCTTTTCGCCCAGCACGGCGGCAAAGCGCGGGGCGACGGTGGCGATCACCCGATTGAGCGCCGCGCCGTTCAGCGCAACCCGCGCCGACAGGAACGAGGTGTTCACCCCGTCGTCGCGCTTGAGCGGCCCGCCCGAGCCGAAGACCTGCAGGCATTCCAGCCGCGTCTCGGCCGCCTCGGGGTCAAAGCCATGGTCCGCCGCGATCTTCTGCAGTGCGCGGAAGATGACGGTGACGGTCACAGGCAGTTCGGCCAGCGCCGTGGCGATCCCGCCGGCCCCGCCGACCGCACCGCTCAGCGTGGCAAGCGCGAGGTGCCCGCGATGGCCCATCTGCGGCGCGATGTCCGAGGTGCGCCCGGCCAGCAGGTAGCTTTGCTCCAGCGCGCGCGAGGCGGCGGCCTCGATGCGGTCCTTCACCCCGTCGGGCAGGCTTTCCAGCCGGTTCTCGATCCGCGTGCCGGCCATGTTGACAAGCTTCATCGCCAGCCCGCCGGCGCGACGCTGGCGGGCGGCCAGCGCTGCGATCTCGGCGGCGGGAACCTGGGCGCGGGGCGCGGCGGGCAAGGTCACGGGGCGTTCGGCGGGATCGGGTGTGTCCATGGCAGGAAGGTAGGCGGTGGGGCGGCGCTCCGCAAGGTTCAGCCCTGCACGGCCGCCAGCGGGCGCAGGCAAGGCAGAGCGGACAAGATATCCTCCTGCCGGTGCCAGTCCTCCTCGCGCACCCAGCGGTGGGTGACATCGACGCGGGAGTCGTTGAAGCCGTGCATGGAGCGGACGAACATCTGCTTGCGCTCCACCAGTTCCACGCCATAGCGTTTGGGCGCGCTCAGGTGATCGACGGCGAAGATGTTGCGATCCTGCGGGCGGGCGACCATGGTCAGGCCGAGGTTGATGAAATCGTAGCTGTGCCGGTAAAGCTCTGCCGTGCCGTCGCCCCGCATGTCGAGCGCATAGCCGTAGGGGTAGCTGACGAAATAGGGCAAGCTCAGCCGCCCCTCTGCCTCCGCCGCCGCGATGGCGTCCAGCCGGGGCGCGAGGTCCTCCATGAAGACGGCCGCAAGCCCGTCGTCGTCGTCCAGCACGACCTGCGCCGCGATATCGGTGCCGAACCGGCGGACAAGGAATTCCGACAGGTATTTCTTCGCCCCCGCGACGGGCTTGGCCGAAATCGTATAGCGGCTCTCGTCGCCATAGGCCCCCCGCAGCGCCGCCTGCAGACGCTCCATCGCCCAATCGGGCAAGGCATCGCTGGTCAGCACGAAGTGGTGAAACGCCTGCCGCGTCTGCGCGACAAGGGATGGCAACGTGATCGACTGGAACGTCGCCAGCCGCGCGGTCAGCCGTTCGGGCGCGAAGAGAAGCGCCTTGTCCTGCGAGAAATCGCTCTGCCAGCCCGACCGCCCGAAATAGGAAAACCGCGTGCAGACGACGATATCCACGACCACCTCCCACCCAGCGGGCCCGATGCGCGGACACGGACCCGGGTGCGAGGCTAGCATCGGCCTTTCAGCGGATCAATCGGCGGGGGCGTCGGAGATGACAACAGTGGCCCATCGATTCAGGGAATGCCTCATTCAGAAGACTTTTACGAGTCATTTGAGTCACTTAGCTCGAACATCGTCGATATTGACTAACATCATGATTCTGCTATGTTTTTCGAATGGACACGACATACAATCTGCACGGCGGCTTCAAGCCAACAACCAAGCGGTTCGCTGACCTAAGTGGGCCTGACTTTTTTCCTACGCCCCCCTGGGCTACATTTGCTCTGATCGACAACGAGGTATTTTCTGGCAATATCTGGGAATGCGCCTGCGGCAATGGGGCAATGTCACGAGTACTCGAAGAGACTGGTCAAAACGTTCGTAGTTCCGACCTGTATGACCGCGGGTTTGGCGAGTCGGGAATTGATTTTCTGAAAACGGATCAACGATCAGACAATATCGTCACAAATCCTCCCTATAACGCTGCAGAAGGATTTGTGGGGGCGGGCCTTGCAGCGGCGCAACGGAAGTTTGCCTTACTGCTTCGACTAGCTTTCCTTGAGGGCGCAAACCGTCAAAGATCCATTTTCTCCTTAACTCCGCCATCAAGGGTCTGGGTTTTCAGTGAACGTATAACCTTCTATCCAGCCGGAGCCGAGGTTAAAGGAAGCGGCACCACCGCATACGCATGGTTCGTATGGGACAAAGATAGTTCAGGAACCGAACTTCGTTGGCTCAAACCGGGCTATAAGGCTCGATATTCATAGGCTCAACAATTGAGCAACTTTTTCTTTCCCAGTGTAGTGATACGGTAGCCGACGCGCGGAACAGACTCGAGCCATCCTTCGGCGATGTAGTTACCTTCCGTTTTGTCGTGCGATTTAATATTGCGAACGATCTGTTGCCACATTTCCTCACCATTTCTCGTTTGAGAAGCCGCACGGTCATCCCTGTCTAGGGCAATTACATTTGGAATTTCCTTATACAGTCGCTTAAATGTCGCGACGCCATTCGGCTGCTTGCCAGCAACGCGCAAGACAGCCATGGCGATTTCGTTTTCATGAGTTGCCATCGTAACATCTCCAAATAGGGACGATGAAAGATGACTCCTACGAGGACGCTAAGCAACTGAAAGTTGATTTCATCTCGCTGCATAACTTTCAGAAGTAGACCTAGACTGGACCACATTGGGCGTCGGTCCATTTCTCGACCTCGCCCGCAACGCCTTTCCAGCCCCCCGTGACCAGTTCGAACCCCAGAACCCGGTCAGGGTTGGTCGGCGGCGGCATCACCACGTCCGCCAGCTTGCGAAAGCCGAAGCGGCTGTAATAGGGCGCATCGCCCACCAGCATCACCCGCTCCCAGCCAAGGCGCCGCGCCTCGGCGAGGCTTTCGTGGATCAGGTAGCCGCCCAGCCCCTCGCCCTGCCGGGTCGGGTGGACGGCGACGGGGCCCAGAAGCAGGACGGGCTTGCCGCCCACACGCACGGGCCAGAAGCGGATCGCGGCGGCCAGCACGCCATCCTCGCGCAGGGTCAGGCACAGCTCCCGGACCGGGGCCACGCCGTCGCGCAGCCGGTAGGACGAAAGAGCCGTCCGCCCCGGCGCGAAACAGAGGTCGTAGAGCGCCTCCACCTCCCACAGATCGGCGGGGCTTTCCTCGTCAAGCTGATACATGCGGGCCCCTGTCCTCCGGCCGGCGGGAATCATCTGGAAACGCGCGTAGCATGGCCCTAGGTCAGGGGCAAACCGCTCGATCCCGAAGGAGCCCCGATGTTCTACCGCCCTGCCGATGGCCACGGCCTGCCGCACAACCCGTTCAACGCCATCGTGACGCCCCGGCCGATCGCTTGGGTGTCCACCCGCGGCGCGGACGGGTCCGAGAACCTCGCGCCCTACTCGTTCTTCAACGCCGTGGCCTATGTGCCCCCGCAGGTCATGTTCGCCTCGACAGGGACCAAGGGCGACCGCGACTTCGGCAAGGACAGCCTGTCGAATATCCGCGACACGGGCGTCTTCTGCGTGAACATCGTGGAATATGCCGCGCGCGAGGCGATGAACCGGACCTCCGGCCCCTGGCCGAAGGAGACGGACGAATTCACCGATGCCGGCATCGCGCGCGCGGCCTGCGAGACGATCGCCTGTTCGCGCGTGGCCGGCGCGCCCGCAAGCCTGGAATGCCGCATGACGCAGATCGTGACGCTGGAGGGGCAGGGCAATTTCCTTGTCCTTGGCGAAGTCGTGGGCGTCCACCTGCGCGACGACTGCATGGTGGACGGGCGCTTCGACGTGACCCGCTTCAAGCCCGTCGCGCGGCTGGGATACAAGGATTACAGCGTCGTGACAGAGGTCTTCGAGATGACCCGGCCGGGGGAGAAGTAGCCCTCGCAGCTTCGTGACTTGTGCCGATCCTCTGTCGGGCGGACCCTTTTCCGCACGGCATGAGGGAGGATCGGATGTTTGCACGACTGGTGACAATCCATGTGAAGCCCGGCGCGCGCGCGACCGCCACGCGCATCGGGGACGAGGCCAACGCGCTCTACCGCCGCTGCAAGGGCTTCGTGGCGGTGTATTTCATGTTCATCGACGAGGCGAAGGGGGAATACGGCTCCTTCTCGGTCTGGCAGACGCGCGAAGACGCCGATGCCGCCGCCGCGACCCACCGCGACCTGCTGGCAAGGGATCACGCCAGCGACATGGTCGCCCCCGCCAAGGTGCAGATCATGGAGGTTTATGAGCCGAAGGCGGTGTGACGCCCCGCGCGCGCGGCGCGTCTCAAGCGACAAGGACAGCGCCCGCCGTGGGGGCGGGGCGGGCGCTGCCCTACCCCCGCAGCATCGCGCCCAGCCGACCGGCAGCCCAGTGCAGCGCCAGCGTCATCGCCACCAGCACGACCAATGCCGCGAACATCACGTCGGTCTGGCTGCGTGCGTTCGCCATCGTCATCACGTAGCCAAGGCCCTGCGCGGCGCCCACCCATTCGCCGATCACAGCCCCGATCGGCGCATAGACCGCCGCGACCGTGAGCCCTGCCCCCAGCGACGGCAGCGCCATCGGCAGCCGCAGGAACACGAGCACCCGCCAGCCGGGCGCGCGGGCAAGGCGGCCAAGGTCCAGCATCCCTTCGGGCACCGCCAAGAGCCCATCAAGGAAGACCGAGGCCAGCGGGAAGAAGACGATCAGCACCGTCATCACGATCTTCGGCAGCGTCCCGAACCCCAGCCACAGCGTCAGCACCGGGGCGAGGGCAAAGACCGGCACCGCCTGGCTTGCGACCAGCGCGGGGCGCAGCACGCGGCACAGCCACGGCGACAGGGCCATCCCCACGGCCGCCCCGATCCCGAGCGCAGAGCCGATGACCATGCCCAGCAACACCTCCATCCCCGTGACGGCGGCATTCTCGGCCAGCATGGCCCGCGCGCTCCAGAGCGCGGCCAGAACGCGGGCGGGCGCGGGCAGGATGAAGGGCGGCACGCCGGTCAGCACGATCACCGCCTGCCAAAGCGCGCCGAAGGCCGCAAGGAGCGCGATCCCCCTCATGCGACCGCCCCCTTCAGCCGGGCCATCACCTCGTCGTAACGCGCGCCGAAGCCCGGCGTCTGCGGCCCGTGCGGGGCCTTGCCGGGCAGGGCCTCGATCTCTTCCAGCCGCCCGCCGTTCAGAAGCAGGATGCGCTGCCCAAGCCGCAGCGCCTCGAACGGGTCGTGGGTGACCAGCAGCACCCGGCAGCCCGCGAGCCGCGTCAAGGCAAGATCCTGCATCCGCTCGCGGTTCGCGGCATCGAGCGCCGAGAACGGCTCGTCCAGCAGGGCAAGGGGCGCGTGTTCCATCAGCGCGCGGGCCAGCGCCACGCGCTGTCGCTGACCGCCCGACAACTGGCCCGGGCGGCGCGCCTCCATCCCCTTCAGCCCCACGGCCTCCAGCAGCGCCATCGCCTCGCCCCGGTCCACCGGCCCGCCCCGAAGACGCGCGCCCAGCGTGACATTGGCCAGCGCCGACAGGCGGGGCAGCAGCAGGTCCTCTTGGGCGAGATAGGCGATGCGGCCGGGCGCGGTCACCCGCCCGTCGAAGCGCACCGCGGCGGGAAGGCCCGCCAGCAGGCGCAGAAGCGTGGACTTGCCCGCGCCCGAAGGGCCGATGAGGCAGGTCCAGCCCATGGGAAGGTCCAGCCGCACGCCTTCGAACAGGCGGGCGGTGCCGAACCAGGCCGACCCCTCCAGCCCGGCGGGCGGGGGCGCAGAGGGGTCGGCAAGGGTCATTTCGCCTGCGACGGGTCGATGGCGATTTCGGCCACCTTGGGTGCCGCCGGGATCAGCTTCGCCGCCGCCATGAAGGCGCCGAAATCGGCGTAACGCTTGGCGTCCAGCGCCATCGGCTTGGGGTCGAAGTAATGCACCGAGTCCTGCCATGCCTCGCGGTTCAGCGTGTCGCCAAGATCCTTGGCATAGGACGTATAGGCTTTCCAGGCTTCTTCGGGATGCGCCTTGATATAGGCCACGGCCTTTTCGGTCGCCAGAAGGAAGCGCACGATGCTGTCGCGCTTCATCGTCTTGGGGTTCGCTTCGTAGATCAGCTCGTCATAGGGCGGGATGCCGTTGTCCTCGGGCTTGAAGCAGCGGCCCTGCTGGCCGAGCTTCGCCAGCTGGTGCGGCTCGAAGTTGCGGAACGCGCCGCTGACGGCGGCGACCTGCCCCGAAGCCAGCGCCGGCACGAGCGAGAAGTTCACGTTGACCCAGGTGACCTGATCGGGCGCGACGCCGTTGTGCTGCAGCATGCCGCCCAGCAGCGCCTGTTCCACGCCCGCCACCGAATAGCCGACCTTGCGGCCCTTGAGGTCGGCAAGCGTTTTCACCGGCCCGTCGGCCTTGGTCAGCACGCAGTAAAGCGGCGTGTCCACCAGCGTGCCGACGCGCACCAGCGGCAGCCCCTCCTGATGCTGAAGATACAGCTGCGGCTGATAGGCCACGGCCAGATCGGCCTTGCCCGCGGCCACCATCTTCGGCGGCTCGGCCGGGTCCGAGGGCGCGATGATCTTCACGTCAAGCCCGGCATCCTTGAAATAGCCAAGCTGGTTGGCGACGATGATCGGCCCGTGATCGGGGTTCACGAACCAGTCCAGCATCACGGTCAGCTTGTCGGCCGCCTGCGCCTGCGGGGCGGCGGCGAGAAGCGCGAGAAGAAGAAGGCGTTTCATATCTGGGTCCTCAGCATGAAGAAATGGTCGGTGGGGCCGTGGCCATGGCCCGCGGTCAGATCGTCCGCCCCCGCGATGGCGCGGGCGGTGTAATCCTTGGCCGCCAGACAGGCGGCATGGGCATCGCCACCGCGGGCAAGCCGGGTGGCAAGGGCCGACGACAGCGTGCAGCCCGTGCCATGGGTGTTCTTCGTGGCGACCCGCGCCGCCTCGATCCAGCGAAAGCCGCTGGCATCGGCGAAAAGGTCGGGGCTTTCCGCCCCCGGCAGATGGCCGCCCTTGAGAAACACGCAGCGAGGTCCAAGCGACAGAAGCCGCGCCGCCTGCGCCTCCATCTCGGCCCGCGTCCCGGCCTCGGTCTCGCCCAGCAGATCGGCGGCCTCGGGCAGGTTCGGGGTCAGCACGGTTGCAAGCGGCAGCAGGTGATCGCGGAGCGCCGCCACGGCTTCCGCCGCCAAGAGACGATCGCCGCCCTTGGCGACCATCACCGGGTCCACCACCACGGGCACCGCCCGCCCCGCCAAAGCCCGGGCGACGGCCACCGTGATCTCGGCCGTGCCAAGCATGCCGATCTTCACCGCATCGACGCGGATATCGTCGAAGACGGCGGCGATCTGGGCTGCGATGAACGCTGGCGGGATCATCATCACGTCGCGCACGCCTTGCGTGTTCTGCACCGTCAGCGCCGTGATCGCGGCCATCGCATAGCCGCCATTCGCGCTGATCGCCTTGAGGTCGGCCTGTATCCCCGCCCCGCCGGAGGGGTCCGAGCCCGCGATGGACAGGACATTCGGGATCATGCCAGCCTCCATGCCCGGACCAGCGCCCGCGTCGCCGCCTCTGGGTCGGGCGCGCCGGCGATGGCGGAGATGACGGCCATGCCGACCACCCCGGCCGCCTTCAGCGCGGCCACATCCGCCAGCCCGATGCCCCCGATGGCGACTGCCGGAACAGGCGCCGCGCGACAGATGCGGGCGAGCCCGTCGAACCCGATGGGGGCCGCATGGTCGGTCTTGCTGCCGGTTGCGCGGACCGGCCCCACACCGATGTAATCGACGATGCCGGGCGGAATATGGGCCAGTTGCGCGTCTGTCTCGATCGACAGGCCCAGAATGCGGCCAGGCCCGATGCGGCGGCGCATTTCGTCCACCGGCGCATCGGTCTGGCCGACATGCAGCCCCTCGGCACCGCAGGCCAGCATCACCTCGACCCGGTCGTTGATGATGAGCGGCACGCCCCGCGGTGCCACAAGCGCGTGCAGACGGCGCCCGAGGGCGATCATCTCGGCATCCGTCGCCGTCTTGTCGCGCAGCTGCACCGCGGTCACCCCGCCCCGCAGCGCGGCGGCGACGAGATCCTCGACCGGGGCAGCGCGCGCGTCGGGCGTGACGAAATAGACCGAGAGGCTCATGCCGCGCTGACCCGCGCGCCCGCCTCCAATGCCTCGGGCGTCAGACCATGCAGCGCATCGAGGAAGGCCACCGCGAAGCTGCCGGGGCCGCCTGACGCCTGCGCCGCCCGTTCGCCCGCCAGCCCGTAATAGGCCAGCGCCGCCACCGTGGCCTCGGCCGCGGGTTGCCCCACGAGGAAGGCCCCCACGATCCCGGTCAGCGAGCAGCCAAGCGCGGTGATCTTCGGCATCATCGGATCGCCGTTCGCGATGCGCCAGCCGCGCGTGCCGTCGGTCACGTAATCGACCGGCCCCGTGACGGCGACCACGCCGCCCGTCACCCCGGCCAGCCGGCGCGCGGCATCCTCGGCAGCCTCGACCCCGTCGGCGCTGTCCACGCCCTTGCCGCGCCCCGCGTCGCCCGCCAGCGCCATGATTTCCGAGGCATTGCCCCGCACCACCGTCGGTTTGAGCGCAACAAGCCGGGCGCCCGTCTCGCGCCGGAACGCCGTCGCCCCGACCGCGACCGGGTCCAGCACCCAGGGCGTGCCCTTGCCCGCGGCGGTGCGCGCAGCCGCTTCCATCGAGGCGACCCAAGGCCCGCTCAGCGTGCCGATGTTGATCGTCAGCGCCTGCGTGAAGCCCGCGAATTCGGCGGCCTCTTCCTCGGCATGGACCATGGCGGGCGACGCGCCCGCGGCCAGCATGACATTGGCCATCACGTTCATGGCGACGTAGTTGGTGATGTTCTGCACCAGCGGCGCGGTGGCGCGCATGGCGGCAAGGCGGGCTCCGAATTCGGTCATATCGCTCCTCCTCGCCGGGGATGAAAGGAGCAGGTGGCATGGCCTTGGCCATGATCCATCGCGACTTCCTCCGCCGGCATGATCCGGTTCAGGTTCAAAGGGTCCTTCTCAGCCCGGTTGCCCGGACGCCCCTGTCACAGCCCCGACATAGCGCCAAGGCCATGGCCTGTGCAACTGGATTCCCCCGGGCCATCGGCGGTAAAGCGACGCGGCGCGGGCCTGCGATCCGTTGACGGGTGCGGCTGCATCTGCGATGCCGCAGTCCGCTTTGACACGAGGGCACCATGCAGACGAAACCGCTCGATCAGGCCGAACAGGATCTTCTGGCCGTCATCGTGACGCTTCACGCCGAACGGGGCGCGATGGGGCGCGATGTGTTGTCCGTCGCCGCGCGGGGACGTGGGCTGGAAGTCTCGCGCCCGCTCAGCGCCCTGATCGCACAGGGATTTGTCGCAGAGATCACGCGCCGCCCGTTCTTCCTTTTCCGGCTGTTCGGTGCGAAGGCGCAGACTCGGTTGCAGCCGACCGAAGCCGGCCGGGCCGCATTGGCCGGGACCGGTGCGCCGCCAGCCCAGCCCGAATCGGAGGCACCGGCCGACGCGGCCGCGGGTGGGGCGAAGGCGGCACCGGCAGCGCCCCCCGCGCCCGCGGCTCCGGCGACGGAACCCGGGACCGACACCCCGGCAGCGACCGCGGCCCCGGTGTCAGGGGCAGCCCCTGCCGCCGGGCCCACCCCCGAACCGCAGGCGCCTGCCCCCGCGATCGAGGCTGCGCCGGAACCTCAGCCCGAACCGGCCCCGGCACCTGCCCCCGCCGCGAAGCCGCGCCCCAAGTCCCCGCCGCGCGCCCGCATCCCGGTTGATGCCTTCACCGAGGATCTGGGTGGCACGGCCATCGACGACGAGGCCGCCCCCCGCCGCGCCGCGGTTCAACCCGAGGTGCTGGAGGGCCTGCGCGAGATGCTGTCCGTGGTCGGGCTGGACCTGACCGACGCGGGCCAGATCCTGATCGCCGACCGCCTGTCGAAGGGCGCGCGACCGGGCGAGGCGATGTCGCAGGTGACGCTTTTTGCCTTCGCCCATGCGGTGCGCAACGACCTGATGACCTATGGCTCGATCACCGCGCTCGGCCTGACCGATTACGCGGTCGAGGTGATGCGCGAGATCGAGAAGCTGCGGGACGCGGGCGAGATCGCCGACGAGGTCTTCGAGGCCGACATGCGGCGTCTCTGGGCGCTGCTGCAAGACACGCCCGAACGCGCGACGCTGCTCGAGGATCTGCTGCTGGACCCCATCGGCGGCCTTGCCCCGCCCGCCGTGCTGCCCGAGGATCTGCGTCAGGTCGAAGACCTGCCCGACGACGGCTTCTGAACCCGCGCACGGGCGGCCATTTGCCGCTTTTGCCCCCCTGCGGTTGCGTTTAGGGTGGCAAGCGGGGCCAGCAAAAGGGACAGGCATGGAACGACGGATCGGGATCATCGGCGGTTCGGGTCTTTACGACATTCCCGGCCTCACCGACGCAGCCTGGCAGGCCGTCGAAACCCCGTGGGGGACGCCCTCGGACGAAATCCTGACCGGCAGGATCGGCGGCGTCGCGGTGGCCTTCCTGCCCCGTCACGGGCGCGGCCACGTCCATTCACCGACCTCCATCCCCTACCGCGCCAATATCGACGCGTTGAAGCGCCTCGGCGTGACCGATCTCGTGTCGATCTCGGCCTGCGGATCGTTCCGCGACGAGATGGCGCCCGGCGATTTCGTCGTGGTGGACCAGTTCATCGACCGCACCTTCGCGCGCGAGAAATCCTTTTTCGGCACGGGCTGCGTGGCACATGTGGGCTTTGCCCATCCGACCTGCGCCACGCTCTCGGCCGCCTGCGCCGATGCCGCGCAGGCCGCGGGCATCACCGTGCATCGGGGCGGCACCTACCTTGCGATGGAAGGGCCGCAGTTCTCGACGCTGGCCGAAAGCCGGATGTATCGCGCCTGGGGCTGCGACGTGATCGGCATGACCAACATGCCCGAGGCCAAGCTCGCCCGCGAGGCCGAGATCTGCTACGCCTCGATCGCCATGGTGACGGATTACGACTGCTGGCACCCCGACCACGCGGCGGTGGACGTGGCGCAGGTGATCGCAACGCTCACCGGCAATGCCGACAAGGCCCGCGCGCTGGTGGCGGGCCTGCCCGAACGGCTGGGACCGACGCATGACGCCTGCCCGCAGGGCTGCGACCACGCCCTGACCCACGCCCTGATGACGGCGCCCGCCAAGCGCGATCCCGCGCTTCTGGCAAAGCTCGACGCCATCGCCGGGCGCGTATTGGACTGACCTTCCCGAATTTGCCCCGAACCGCCCCCGAACTGGCCGAGGACCCCCGAAGAATGACGAAAACCGTCAAGGACTACATCCGCACCATCGCCGACTTCCCGCATGAGGGGATCCTGTTTCGCGACGT
>JAGWVA010000122.1 GCA_028875855.1 Paracoccaceae bacterium | reverse complement strand
CTTGCAGGCCCATGCGGTCGAGGCGGCCGAGCAATGCGGCGGCACCTACGTGCCCGAGGTCGCCGATCTTCAGTCGCTCGACGGTCTGCTGGCCCATTGGCCGGAGGGGCGCCGCATCCTGTGGGCCGACGAATCCCGCGTCGGCGCGGCGCAGGCGCTGGCGGGCCTTCCCGGCGGGCCATGGGCCATCCTGATCGGACCCGAGGGCGGCTTCTCGGAGGCAGAGCGCACAAGGCTGGCCGCCCTGCCCTTCGTCACGCCCGTCAGCCTTGGCCCCCGCATCCTGCGCGCGGATACGGCCGCCGTGGCGGCGATGACGCTTTGGCAGGCGGCGCTTGGGGATTGGCAGGGGGACTGATGGCACTGATCCGTCCCGAGGCCGCCCATACGCTGCACCGCTGGCGCGAGGTGATCCTTGCCGGGGCCATCGCGGTGCTGGGCGGCTGGGTCGCGGTGCAGGGTGGTTATCTTCTGCCGGTCATCGGCCTTGCCATTGCCGCGCTCGGCCTTGGACTTGGCATCATCGGCTGGCGGCGGCTGCGCTTTGCGGGCGCGGCCACCGATCCGGGCGTCGTGCAGGTGATCGAGGGCCAGATCACCTACATGGGCCCGACCGAGGGCGGCTTTGCGGGCCTCTCCACGCTTCAGGAAATCGCGCTTCTGACCCGCAACGGCCGCCGGGTCTGGCGTCTGTCGCAAGCCGAGGGCGAGACGCTCTACATCCCCACCGCCGCGGCCGGGACCGAGGCTCTGTTCGACGCCTTCGCGGGCCTGCCCGGTCTGGACAGCGCCGCCCTTCTTGCCGCGGTCGAAGGGCCGGCGGAGATGCCCCGCATCGTCTGGCGCCGTCGGGCGCTGCGGCGATTGCATTAGCCGGGGTTGACTTGCCCTTCGCAGGGCTACACCTGTGTGCGCGGACAGCGCAAAGACGAAGATCGGAGCCAGACATGTCAATTCCTCAATCCGGCGGCGGCCCGATCGAACATTTCGACCAACTGGCCGAATACATGGCCTCGGGCTGCAAACCCAAGGACGACTGGCGCATCGGGACCGAGCACGAAAAGTTCGGCTATCTGTCCGACACGCTGATGCCGTTGCCCTATGACGGCCCGCGGTCGATCCGCGCCATGCTGGAAGGGCTGCGCGACGCCTTCGGCTGGGAGCCGGTTCTGGAAGGCGGCAATCTGATCGGCCTGACCAAGGACGGGGCGAACGTCAGCCTTGAACCCGGCGGGCAGCTTGAACTGTCGGGCGCGCCGCTCGAGACGATCCACCAGACCTGCGACGAGGTGAACGAACACCTGCGCGAGGTGCATCAGATCGCCGACAAGATCGGCGCGAAGTTCATCGGCCTTGGCGCTGCGCCGATCTGGACGCACGAGCAGATGCCGCTGATGCCCAAGGGCCGCTACAAGCTGATGAACGACTACATGCAGCGTGTGGGCACCCATGGCACGCAGATGATGCGGCGCACCTGCACGGTGCAGGTGAACCTCGATTTCGCCTCAGAAGCCGACATGGTGCAGAAGTTGCGCGTCGCGCTGGCGCTTCAGCCGGTGGCGACGGCGCTGTTCGCCAATTCGCCCTTCTTCGAGGGCAAGCCGAACGGCCACAAATCCTGGCGCGCGCGCATCTGGCGCGATCTGGACGCCGCGCGGACGGGGATGCTGCCCTTCGTCTTCGAGGACGGCATGGGCTTTCAGCGCTACGTCGATTACGTGCTCGATGTGCCGATGTATTTCGTTTACCGCGACGGGAAATACATCAATGCGCTTGGCCAGTCCTTCCGAGATTTCCTGAAGGGCGAACTGCCCGCCCTGCCGGGCGAAAAGCCCACGCTGTCGGACTGGGCCGATCACATGACCACCGTCTTCCCCGAGGCGCGGGTGAAGAAATACATCGAGATGCGCGGCGCGGACGGCGGCCCCTGGCGGCGGCTCTGCGCGCTGCCCGCGCTCTGGGTGGGCCTGATCTACGACCAGACCGCGCTGGATGCCGCCTGGGATCTGGTGAAGCACTGGGACGCGGAAACGCGCGATGCGCTGCGCGTCGCGGCTTCGGTCGATGGGCTTCAGGCCGACACGCATGGCGTGAAGATGCTCGACCTCGCGCGCGAGGTTCTGGCCATCGCGGAAGGCGGCCTGAAGGCCCGCGCCAGGCCGGGCGCAGGCGGCCTGATCCCGGACGAGACGCATTTCCTGTCCGCGATCAAGGAAAGCGTGGACACCGGCCGCGCCCCTGCGGACGAGCTTCTGGCCCGCTACAACGGCGACTGGAACGGCGATCTGACGAAGATCTACCGCGATTACAGCTACTAGGCCACGGCCGGTTCCGGGCCCTCTCCGAAGCGGTTGGGCCCGGCAGAGGGCTGGACGAACCAGTAGATCAGCACCAGCCACCCGATTACCGGGATCAGCGCGAGCAACTGCCACCATCCCGACCGGCCGCTGTCATGCAGCCGCCGCGCGCCCACGGCCAGTTGCGGAAGGATGAGGGCCAGAACCACGATACCGGACAACAGCCCGCCGGGGGAATAGGCTGCCCAGTAGCCATAGCCGTGACCCATGCCCCGTTCCATGACGATGACCGGGCCGCCGAACAGGATCGTGTCGATCACGCGCGCAACGACGCGGGCGATCAGGTTGAAAAGGACAAACCACCAGAATTCCTCTCGGCCCGCCCGGCCGGTGAAGGTGGCATATTTGCCCAGACATGTGCGAACCGCTGCCTTGAAATCCATTGAAGCCTCCGTCTGCTTCCGGTCAGCGAAGCACCCGGGCCGGGCCGCGTCATTGACGGCGCTCAGGACTTCTTCTGGCCGATCCTCGGTTCTGTGCCCGCCTTCAGCCGCTTGAGGTTTTCGGCATGGCGGATGTAGATCAACACGGTCAGCACGATGACCAACATCAACATGCGGCCCTGCCCGAAGGGCTGCAACCAAAGGCTCGACAGCGCCGCCGCCAGCAGGGCCGCGACGGACGAGATGCGACCGATCAGCGCCGTCACCAGCCAGGTCGCGCAGGCCGCAAGGCCCACGGGCCAGGACAGCGCCAGCAGGATGCCAAGGAAGGTCGCAACCCCCTTGCCGCCCTTGAAGCGAAGATAGACCGGGAAGATATGCCCGAGGAAGGAAAAGAGCGCCGCCACCTGCGCCGCATCCTCACCCAGCGCGGCGCGGGCGATCAGCACCGCCACGGCGCCCTTCCCGGCATCAAGGATGAGCGTCGCCGCCGCGGCAGGCTTCGATCCGGTGCGCAGCACGTTGGTCGCGCCGATGTTGCCCGACCCGATCTTGCGCACGTCGCCCAGCCCCATCAGGCGGGTGACGACCACGCCGAAGGGAACCGAGCCGAGCAGATAGGCCAGCAGCGCGACCAGCGCCAGAACGGGCAAGCCATGGGTGATTTCGGGCATCGTCCCCCCCAGTCAGCCGCCGAAGACCGGCCGGCCCCCGACGAACGTTGCCAACACCTTACCCTCCATCCGGCTGCCGTCATAGGGTGTGTTCTTCGACTTCGACGCCAGCATGGTGAACCGGTCCAGAACGAAGGGCGCATCGGGGTCGAACAGCACGAGGTCGGCCGGCGCACCGACCGCAAGCCGCCCGGCATC
>JAGWVA010000072.1 GCA_028875855.1 Paracoccaceae bacterium | reverse complement strand
CGCGTGAACTTCTTGTATTTCACCCGCTTCGGTTCGACGGCATCCGGGCCGAGGCGGCGGATCTTGTCTTCTTCGTAGGCCTCGAAGTTGCCCTCGAACCATTCGACATGGGCATCGCCCTCGAAGGCGAGGATATGCGTGCAGAGCCGGTCGAGGAAGAAGCGGTCGTGGCTGATGACCAGCACGCAGCCGGCGAAATCCTCGATCGCGTCTTCCAGCGCGCGCAGCGTTTCCACGTCAAGGTCGTTGGTCGGTTCGTCGAGCAGAAGCACGTTGCCGCCCGACCGCAGAAGCTTGGCCATGTGCACGCGGTTGCGTTCGCCGCCCGACAGCAGGCCCACCTTCTTCTGCTGGTCCGGACCCTTGAAGTTGAACGCGCCGCAATAGGCGCGGCTGTTCACCTCGGCATCGCCCAGCTGGATGATGTCGAGCCCGTCCGAGATTTCCTCCCACACCGTCTTGTTGCCATCGAGCGCGTCGCGGGACTGATCGACGTAGGACAAGTGCACCGTGTCGCCCAACGTGATGGAGCCAGCATCCGGTGTCTCCTGCCCGGTGATCATGCGGAACAGCGTGGATTTCCCCGCGCCGTTCGGGCCGATGACGCCCACGATGGCCCCCGGCGGGATCGAGAAGCTGAGGTTCTCCATCAGCTGCTTGTCGCCCATGTGCTTGGTCAGGCCCTCGACCTCGATCACCTTGCCGCCAAGGCGTTCGCCGTTGGGGATGATGATCTGCGCGGTCGAGATCTTCTCGCGCTCGGACTGGTCGGCCAGTTCGTTGTATTTCTGGATCCGGGCCTTCTGCTTGGCCTGCCGGGCCTTGGCGCCGGCGCGAATCCAGTTGAGTTCCTTTTCCAGCGTCTTCTGGCGGGCCTTGTCGTCGCGGGCCTCCTGCAAGAGCCGCTTGGCCTTCTGGTCGAGCCAGTTGGAATAGTTCCCCTCGTAGGGAATGCCGCGGCCGCGGTCGAGTTCGAGGATCCAGCCCGTGATCTCGTCAAGGAAATAGCGGTCGTGGGTGACGATCAGGATCGTGCCGGTATAGTCGATCAGGTGCTTTTGCAGCCAGGCGATGGTTTCGGCATCGAGGTGGTTGGTCGGTTCGTCCAGAAGCAGCATGTCAGGCGCTTCCAGCAGCAGCTTGCACAGCGCGACCCGACGCTTTTCGCCGCCCGACAGCGTGGTGACGTCGGCATCGTCGGGCGGGCAGCGCAGCGCCTCCATCGACACGTCCACCTGGCTGTCGAGATCCCAGAGGTTCTCGGCGTCGATCTCGTCCTGAAGGCGGGCCATCTCTTCGGCCGTCTCGTCCGAGTAGTTCATCGCCAGTTCGTTGTAGCGGTCGAGCTTGGCCTGCTTGGCGGCCACGCCCAGCATCACGTTGCCGCGCACGCTGAGGTTGGGGTCAAGCTCCGGCTCTTGCGGCAGGTAGCCCACGCGGGCGCCCTTGGCGGCCCAGGCCTCGCCCTGAAAGTCCTTGTCCATGCCCGCCATGATGCGCAAGAGCGTGGACTTGCCCGAGCCGTTGACGCCCACGACACCGATCTTCACGCCGGGCAGGAAGTTCAGGCGGATGTTCTCGAAGCACTTCTTGCCCCCGGGATAGGTCTTGGAGACACCATCCATGTGGTAGATGTATTGATAGCTGGCCATGGGTTCCTCGGAATTCGGGTTTCCCTCCATCTAGGGGAGACGGGACCAAAGGGCAATCGTGACGGCGGCGGCGATTTTTCGTCGAAAAATCGGTGCCGGGGGGCGGGCGTTGCGTTGACAGCGGACTCTGGCCTGACCAGAAAGGCACGATTGCGCGAAAGGATGCTACGTGCAGGGATTTCCGACGGCGCGGCCGGGCATGGTGATCGGGCTGTTGGGCGGGTCGTTCGACCCGGCCCATGAGGGCCATGTTCACATCACGCGCGAGGCGATCCGGCGGCTGGGGCTGGACCGCGTCTGGTGGCTGGTGAGCCCCGGCAATCCGCTCAAGCCTGACCCGCCCGCGCCGCTTTCGCGCCGCATGGCGCGCGCCCGATCGCTCTTGCACGGCGACCCGCGGGTTGTCGTCTCGGACATCGAGACGCGGCTGGGAACCCGCTACACCGCCGAGACGCTTGCGCGGCTCACGGCGCTTTATCCGCGGGTGCGCTTTGTCTGGCTGATGGGGGCGGACAATCTGGCGCAGCTTCACCGCTGGGATCGCTGGCGCTACATCATGGATAACGTTGCGGTTGCCGTGCTCGCGCGGCCGGGGCTGGGGCATGTGGCCCGTTCGGCCATCGCGGCGCGGACCTATGCAAAAGCGCGTGTGACCCCACGCAGAGTTGCGTGGTGTTCGCCGCCGGCGTGGTGCTATCTGGACCTGCCGCGGGTGGACCTTTCGTCCAGCGCGATACGCGCGCGTGGCGAATGGACGAAATAGACAGCGCCCGCAGAGGCGCAACAGGGGATCGGGGCAAGATGACGGATGTGACGCGGCGCTGGATGGTCGGGGCGCTGATGGGCGGCGGTGTGGTTGCCGCGGCAGGACGGGCGGCGGCGGTGGCCGACTTGCGCCCCCATGCGCGGCCTGCGACCGGGGTCCGTCCCGAGCTTCGCCAGAGCGCCAGCAACGCCCATCCCGACCGACACGCCCACGCCAGAAGCGCCGAGGATCTCATCGCCGAGGCCAAGCTGGGCGGTCAGGTCGCCTTTCTTGTGGCCGATGCGCGGACCGGGCAGGTTCTCGAAGGGCACAACGTCGATCTGGCCATGCCGCCGGCGAGCGTCGCCAAGACCCTGACCACGGCCTATGCGCTGGAGACGCTGGGCAAGGACTACCGTTTCAAGACGCAGGTCGTCATCACCGGGCCTGTCGCCAATGGCCGCGTGCAGGGCGACCTGATCCTGTGGGGGGGCGGCGATCCGACCTTGTCGTCCGACGGTCTTGCCGCGCTGGCCTCGCAGGTCGCGAAGGCCGGGATCAAGGGGATCACGGGGCGTTTCCTTGTCGCCGACGGGGCCCTGCCGCATGTGGCGATCATCGATCCGACGCAGCCGCCCGAGGCGAACTATAACCCCGGCATCAGCGGCCTGAACCTCGACTTCAACCGCGTCTATTTCAGCTGGGAAAAGCGTCCCGATGGCTGGGCCGTGCGGATGGAGGCCTGGGCCTCGGCCAACCGGCCGCTGGTGCGCGCGACGCAGATGACCGTCGTGGACCGGGGGCTGCCCTACTATGTCTATAACGTCGAGAACGGCGTGGAGAAATGGTCCGTCTCCTCGCGCGTGCTGACGCAGAAGGGGGCCAGGTGGCTGCCCGTCCGCGAGCCGGGCGCCTATGCGGGCGATGCGTTCCACAGCCTTGCCGCCGCACGCGGTATCGATCTGCCCGCGCCGCAGACGACGTCGGCAAGCCCGGCGGGGACGGTTGTCGCGGTGAATGAGAGCGCGGACCTTCGCACGATCCTGCGCGCCATGTTGAAATACTCGACCAACGTGACGGCCGAGATCGTCGGCATGACCGCAAGCCTCAAGCGCGGCGTCCCGGTCACGACGCTGGCACAGTCGGCCGCGGCGATGAACGCCTGGGCGAAGCAGCGCTTCGGGATCTCGCCGCGCCTGATCGACCATTCGGGCCTTGGGTCCACGAACCGGGTCACGGTGAGCGATCTGGTCACGCTGCTGCGCAACACCGAAGGGTCCTTGCGCGATATTCTCAAGCCGTTCCTTTTGCTGAACGACCGCGGCAATCTCAAGCGCCACAGCGGCGTGCGGATCGTTGCGAAATCGGGCACGCTGAACTTCGTGTCGAACCTCGCGGGCTACGAGACGACGCCGCACGGGCGCGAACTGGTCTTTGCCATGATCTGCGGGGACGTTGCGCGCTGCGATGCCGTGCCACAGGACCAGCGGGAAAACCCTCCGGGCTTCCATCACTGGCTGTTCGAGGCGCATATGCTGCACAACAGGCTGCTCGCGCGATGGGCCGAGGTTTACGACGCCTGACGGCTTACGACGGCTGAAGGCGCATGAACCGCGCCCGCGCGCCGCGTTCGATGGCGGCTGCGTGCAGGCGGTCGAGGTTCAGTTCCTCGCGGATTTCCTCGAGCAGGCGCAGTTCGGTCTGGCCAAGCTTGCCGTCGGCGGCGGCGACGTCGCAGGCAAGGGCGTAGGCGGTCTCGAACAGCCGTTCGGGCAGGGCGTCGCGGATCAGGCCGAAAAGCGCATCAAGCCCGTCCTCTTCCTCGAACAGGTCGAAGACAAGCTGCGCCATGGGCCGCAGCCGATCGCTGTCGTAATCCGAAAAGACCGGCAGGTGATTGACGATCCCCTGGATCATGATCAGTTCCTCGGTCCGGATCGCCTCGTCCGAGGCAGAGACCGCGATCATAAGGGCGACAAGGCTGTCTTGCGGGGTCAGCGAGGCGGTGTCGAGGCTCATGCGTGTATCCTTCATGCTTGTTATCACAATAGGTAAGGCGGTGCGGTGCAGCAAGTGGACAGGCGGCTGCCACGGGGCCATGGAAACTTGACCTTGCAGGGCGGGTTCACTAGGGAACGGGCCGTGCCGGGCATGGGGCCCGGCCGATTTCCCGAGGATGCACCCATGTCCGCCTTCCGCGATGCCGCGATGACTTCGAAAGCCTGGCCCTTCGAAGAGGCACGCCGGGTGCTCAAACGCTACGAGACGGCGCCGCCGGAAAAGGGGTACGTGCTGTTCGAGACGGGCTACGGCCCGAGCGGGCTGCCCCACATCGGCACCTTCGGCGAGGTCGCGCGGACCACGATGATCCAGCGCGCCTTCCGCGAAATCTCGGACATCCCGACGAAGCTTCTGGTCTTTTCGGACGACATGGACGGGATGCGCAAGGTGCCCGACAACGTCCCGAACCCGGAGATGCTGCGCGCCAACCTGCAAAAGCCGCTGACCTCGGTGCCCGATCCGTTCGAGGAATTCGAAAGCTTCGGCCATCACAACAATGCCATGCTGCGCCGGTTTCTTGATACTTTCGGGTTCGAATACGAATTCGCCAGCGCCACGGACTATTACAAGTCGGGCAAGATGGACGCGATCCTGCTGCGCGCGGCCGAGAAATACGACGACATCATGAAGGTGATGCTGGCGAGCCTGCGCGAAGAGCGGCAGCAGACCTATTCCTGCTTCCTGCCGATTCATCCCGAAACCGGCCGCGTGCTCTACGTGCCGATCAAGAATGTCGATGCGAAGGCCGGCACCGTCACCTTCGACGACGAGACGGGTCAGGAATACACCCTGCCGGTCACCGGGGGCCATGTGAAGCTGCAGTGGAAACCCGACTTCGGCGCGCGCTGGGCGGCGCTGGGCGTGGACTTCGAGATGTATGGCAAGGACCATTCGACGAACACGCCGATCTATGACGGGATCTGCCGCATCCTTGGCGGCCGGGCGCCCGAGCATTTCACCTACGAGCTGTTCCTCGACGAGAACGGGCAGAAGATCTCGAAGTCGAAGGGCAACGGGCTGACCATCGACGAGTGGCTGACCTATGCCTCGACCGAAAGCCTGAGCTATTACATGTTCCTCAAGCCCAAGACGGCGAAGCGGCTGTCGTGGGATGTGATCCCGAAGGCGGTGGACGAATACCATCAGCAATTGCGCGCCTTCCCGGGGCAGGACGGGGCGGCGCAGGCCAACAACCCGGTGTGGCACATCCACGGCGGCAACCCGCCGGCAAGCCACATGGTGGTGCCGTTCGCGATGCTGCTGAACCTTGCCAGCGTGGCCGGGGCGACGGACAAGTCCGGCCTTTGGGGCTTCATCAAGCGCTATGCGCCCGAGGCGAGCCCGGAGGCCAACCCCGATCTGGATCAGGCAGCGGAATTCGCGGTGCGCTATTTCCGCGACTTCGTGGCCCCGCATCGCACCTTCCGCGCCCCGGACGAGAAAGAGCGCGCGGCCATGGAAGATCTGGTCGCCCGGCTGAAAGCCGAGGGCGACACCCATGACCCCGAGGAGTTGCAGAACATCGTCTATGCGGTCGGCAAGGATCACGCGTTCGACCCGCTGCGCGACTGGTTCAAGGCGCTTTACGAGGTCTGCCTTGGTGCCTCCGAAGGGCCGCGTTTCGGTGGCTTCATCGCGCTTTATGGCGTGGCCGAGACCATCGCGCTGATCGAGAAGGGCATCCGGGGCGAGCTGGGCTAACCCGCCTCGCGCCAGATCTGCCACCATGCGGTCCAGCGGGCGGCGCGGTCTTCGGGCGTGCCCGCAAACATGCGTCGGGCAAGGGGCATGGCGCTGCGTCCAAGATCGTCGCGCGCCGCCGCCGCGAGATCGAGGGCGGCCATCGCGTCCGCTGCGGGCAGGTCGATCTGACCGATGCGTTCGGCCAGCACGGCAAGGTCGTTCATCTGGCCCAGCGTTTCCGCAAGGCGGTCAGCCTCGGCCGCCATCGGCTCCATGATCTCGGGCCAGACCGGGGTCAGCAGGCGCGCGTGATAAAGGTGATCCTTGACCCGCTTGCGAAAGGCGTGGACGGCCTCGGCGGTGGGCGCGCGCAGAAACTCGGTCAGCGCGGTCCGGGCTTCGCGCTCGGATGCGACAAGGCCCGCGCGCAGGATCTTTGCGCCGCCCGAGGCGAGTTCCAGATGTTTCAGCCCGACCCTCGCCGCCTCAAGGGCCCCCTTGCAGGCGTTCAGCGCCTTTGCCGTGGCCCGCGGTTCGAGGTGGGGCGCGGCGCTCAGCGCCGTGCGCAGGGCGGGCAGGCCCCCGTCCGGAGCGAGGCGGTTCACCGTCTCGAGCAGAACCGCCGCGTCGCGCAGCGCCGACACCTGCCGGGCGGCATCGCGCAGTTGCGCATCGAGCGCGCCGTGATCGCGAAGGCCGGGCCGCACCAGCCGAAGGAGGGAGCGCAGCTTCTTTACCCCTTTGCGGATCTCGTGCACGGCTTCGTCCTGCGGCAGTTCCGGCGCCTCGATATGGTCGAGCGCGCGACTCACCTGTTCGAGGGCGATCCGTCGGACGCCCTTGGACAGGGTCTTGTCGGAGGTGGTGAAGCTGTAGGCCATGGCGCGCTCCTTCTTCGCCAAGTCTAGCCTGGGCGGGACATCGCGGGAATGGGTCGCCTTGCCGCCTTCGCGCGGGGCGCTACGTCTTTGATGGGGACGTGATAGTCGGGAGGATGCCGATGCTTCGGACCTTGACCCTTGTCCTGTGCCTTGCCGCGGGCGCCGGGCCGGCCTTCGGGCTGACGCAGCAAGAGGCGGGAATACGGGCCGTGATCGACGATCAGATCGCGGCTTTGAAGGCGGACGACTTTTCCAAGGCCTTCACCTATGCCTCGCCCATGATCCAGCATCTCTTTGGAAACGCAGCCAATTTTGGCGAAATGGTGCAGCGCGGCTACCCGATGGTCTGGCGGCCCGCCACGGTGCGCTACCTTGGCGTGCACGACGAGGCGGGTGGGCCGCATCAGCGTGTCATGGTGACGGATGCCCAGGGGCGGCTTTGGGTTCTCGACTACCGCATGGTGCAGGTCGATGGCGCCTGGCGGATCGACGGGGTCCAGATTCTCCCGGCGACCGGCGCGGGCGTGTGAGCGGACCCACCGAACGCGTGGTTAACCAGCAGTTAACAGCAGATTGGTAGCCCTTGTCGCAGGGCAGTCAGTCCGGCGTTCGATCATCGAGAGATGCGAGACGGGGCCGGGCCGCCCCGTGCCGATTGACCGCCGCTGGCGCAACGAGGCGAGGGTCAACACATGGATATTTCGATCACTGATGGCGTGGCACTGATGCCGCCGCCGTTCTCGGCGGGACTTGGCTCGTGGTCCTATGAGGATGGCACGCCGGGATCGGGGACATATGCCAATCAGGCGAATGCGGCCTTCGTGCCGGCGGATCAGGATTTCGGCGGCTGTCTGGAATTGCAGAAGACGACCGGCACGCAGAAGCTGCGCTATACCGGTCAAACGCCGATCCTGCCGGGGACCTACCTCCGGATCAGCGCCCGGGTAAAGGCGATGTCGGGCAACCTGCCCACGGTGCGCGTGGGCGCATGGGCGGGCAATGCCGCAGGGGCGGTCACCGGTGTGCCGCTTTCGGGTCCGCAGGTTACGCTGACCGCCTATGGCACCGTCGTCACGATCAGCGCCATCGTCGGCGTCGGCAATCGGCGCGGGGTGGACATGCCCTGGGGGATGGGGCCGACCTACGGGTTCTTCGGGTTGGACCTGACGGGGCCGAACGGCGGCATCCTGCGCATCGACGATCTGGTGGTCGAGGATGTCACCGGCATCTTTGCCCGCAAGCTCATGGATTGGGTGGATGTGCGCGACTATGGCGCGATGGGCGACGGGATCACCGACGACAGCGCGGCCTTTGCCGCAGCCGATGCCGCCGCGGGGGGCGGCAGCGTGCTGGTGTCGGCGGGCAGCTACTATCTTGGTCAGAACGTCACATTTGCCAACCCGGTGAGGTTCGAGGGCACGGTGACAATGCCCGCCACCGCCACGCTGTCGGCCACGCGCAGCTTCACGCTGGATACCTACGAAGCCGCCTTTGGCAGCGAGGTCGATGGCTTCACGCGGATGTTGCAGGCGCTCTTCACCTACACCGACCATGCCGTGCTCGATCTTGGAGGGCGGCAGGTGCAACTGTCCGGGCCGATCGACGTCGCCAAGGTCACGGGCATCAGCGGCAGCTACTCGGTCCGCCGCGTGATCCGGAACGGGCAGCTTGCCATGACTGCTTCGGGAAATTGGGCGGACAAGGTCGTGACGGCGCAGGCAAGCTATTCGGCGAGCCAGCCCATGACGCTGAGCGGCATCGCCAACCCGGCCCAGATCCCGGTGGGGGCGCTGGTCACCGGCGCGGGCGTCGGGCGCGAGGTCTATGTGAACGCGGTCAACGTCTCGGCCGGGACGGTGACGCTGAGCCAGCCGCTTTACGCCGCGCCCGGCACGCAGGTCTATACCTTCACCCGCTTCCAGTATGCGCTGGATTTCAGCGGGATCGGGCGGCTCGACAAGTTCGAGATCGACGATGTGGAGTTTTATTGCTCGGGCAACGGTTCGGCCCTGATGCTGCCGCCGGTCGGCACGATCTTCCGCATTTCGGGCTGCGTCTTCAACCAGCCGAAAGACCGCGCCATCACCTCGATCGGCACGGGATGCCAGGGGATGCTGCTCGACGAGACGCAGTTCCTGTCGAACGAACAGCCGGTCCGGGCGCAGGACCGCAAATCGATCGCCTTCAACGTGAACGCCAACGACACCAAGATCCGCAACAACCGCGCCTCGCGGTTCCGCCATACGGCGGTAATGAACGGCTCGGGCCACCTGATCGAGGGCAACCACTTCTTTCAGGGCGACAACGAGACGAACGGGGTTCGCCTTGGCGGGATCATCCTGACCGCGCTGAACTGCAAGACGACGATCACCGGGAACTACATCGACGACTACTTCATCGAATGGTCGAACGAGCACGATCCGACGCCGAACTTTTCCAACGAGTTCAGCTATGGCGGGCTGACCATCGCGGACAACATCTTCACCGTCATCAACGTGACGCCCGCCTTCCGCTGGATCGTGGTCGCGCCGAAGGGGACGGGGCACTACCTTCAGGGCCTCAATGTCTCTGGCAACGTGTTCCGCCCGCTCAACGGGAACATCGACCGGGTGGAGATGGTGGATACGACGGTCGCGGGGCTCGATTTCTCGCGCACGCGGAACGTCGTGTTCGAAAACAACGCTTTCAATGCCGTCAACCAGGAGTCGGTGAGCCCGGTCACGTTGGAATTCCAACAATCCAGCGCCGCGGGGACGTGGGTGCTCGACCCCTCGGCCTATCTGCCGTTCGGGGCCTGGGCGCGCTATGTGACGGGCGTCATCGCCGAAGGGCCGATCACCGACGGCACGGGCGCGGCGCAGGCGGGCATGCCCTATATCCGCGCGTTGCAGGGGGCCGGAAACCAGCAGGTCTCGCTGGGCTGGCCCACTGCGGTGAAGGGCAAGGTGCTGGTTACGACGCGGGTGGACAACCCCAACTGAGACACCCCTTGGACGGAGGGGTGGGGCGTGGCTGCGGCCGCGCCCCTTTTTTCATGCCATTCCCAGATCATCCGGGCCAAGCGCATAGGCCTTGCCGAACCCTCCGTTCAGGGCGGCCCCGGTCGGATGCAGCCGGACGAAGGTGAAATCTCCGAAATCCGCGTAAAGCTTGGCCTTCGGATGCTCGTTGAGGTATTTCGCCCGGATCGCCACGTGATCGGGATCGTCGCGCGAGACAAAGGCCGCCCGCGCCTGAACTGTCAGGCGCGGATGCGTGAGCGGGTCGCCCTTCGGACCGGGCTCTCCCACCAAGAGCGAGGCGCGCGGATCGGCCATCAGGGCGCGGGTGTGCTGCGAAAGCGTGGAAATCAGCGTGACCGGCATCCCGTCGGGGGCAAGGCCAAGCGCGACGCGGCTGACGAAGGGCCCGCCCGTGGACGGGTCGATCACGGCAAGGGCCGCGAAGCGCGCGCCCGCCAGCAGGTCCCTTGCCAGGGTGCGGGCCTCGTCATCGGTGGGGCGGATCGGATTGATCTTGTCGGGCATGGATATCTCCTGTCCCTGTGAAACCTAGGGCGGTCCTGTGTCGCCATCAATTCCCGAATCGGAAGCGCACGATTCGTGCGTGGCAGGGGGTTCTCCCGTCAGGATCGTGCGTTTTCCCTGCCGGCCGCGAGCGGCCGAGCACCTTTTGTCGCGCCCCGGGGGCCCATGTGCGCCGCAATCGGCATTTTACTGCACGGACTGAACCGCCAATGAATTGAAAATGCGATCTAAAGCCATCCGGAAATGGCAGGAATTTACATCATGGCCCGCGCCCCTGTGAAGCAATTGACAGAAAAACTCATGTTTCAAAAGGGGTTACGCGACCGTTGACTATGCGCTAGAGTGCCCGGCGGAGGAGGAGCCGGCTTCCCGGACCCGGGCAGGCTGGTTTATGCCGTTCAAAAGATGGCCGCACGCCAGAGGAGGAGCATCCATGACCGATCACCCGCAGGTAGCCAAGCACCCGGCGCCCGAGGCCTTCGTGGCCCATGCCCATGTGAACGCGGCGAAATATCAGGAGATGTACGCAGCATCCATCGCCGACCCCGATGCGTTCTGGGGCGAGCATGGCAAGCGCATCGACTGGATGCAGACCTACAGCAAGGTCAAGAACACGACCTTCGATTACGGCAAGGTCAGCATCAAGTGGTATGAGGACGGCGTCGTGAACGCGGCGGTCAACTGCATCGACCGCCATCTGCCCACCCGCGGCAACCAGACCGCGATCATCTGGGAACCGGACGATCCGAAGGACCCGGCGCTTTACATCACCTATAACGAGCTGTCGGAGAAGGTGAACCGCTTCGCCAACGTGCTCTTGTCGCAGGGCGTGATGCGCGGCGACCGTGTCGTGATCTACCTGCCGATGATCCCCGAAGCCGCCTATGCGATGCTGGCCTGCGCCCGGATCGGCGCGGTCCATTCGGTCGTCTTCGCGGGCTTCTCCCCCGATGCGCTGGCCAACCGGATCAACGACTGCGGTGCCAAGGTCGTGATCACCGCCGACAGCGCCCCGCGCGGCGGCAAGCGCACGCCGCTCAAGGCCAATACCGATGCCGCGCTTCTGCACTGCTCGGACCGGGTGCGCTGCCTCGTCGTGAAACACACCGGCGACCAGACGAGCTGGATCGAAGGCCGCGACGTGGACGTGAAATACCTCATGGCCCATGCCGCGCCCGATTGCCCGGCCCGTCCGATGGGCGCGGAAGACCCGCTGTTCATCCTTTACACCTCGGGCTCGACCGGCAAGCCGAAGGGGGTGGTGCACACCACGGGCGGCTATCTCGTCTATACGTCGATGACGCATCAATACACGTTCGACTACCATGACGGCGACGTCTTCTGGTGCACGGCGGATGTGGGCTGGGTCACCGGCCACAGCTACATCGTCTATGGGCCGTTGGCGAACGGCGCCACCACGCTGATGTTCGAGGGCGTGCCGACCTGGCCGGACGCGGGCCGCTTCTGGGAGGTCTGCGCGAAGCACAAGGTGAACCAGTTCTACACCGCGCCGACCGCGATCCGCGCGCTGATGGGGCAGGGGCCGCAATGGGTCGAAAAGCACGACCTCTCGAGCGTCAAGCTGCTGGGCACGGTCGGCGAGCCGATCAACCCCGAGGCCTGGAACTGGTACAACGAGGTTGTCGGCAAGGGGCAGAAACCCATCGTCGATACCTGGTGGCAGACGGAAACCGGCGGCCACATGATCACGCCGCTTCCGGGGGCGACGCCGACAAAGCCGGGCTCTGCCACGACGCCGTTCTTCGGCGTGAAGCCGGTCATCCTCGATGCCGGAACGGGGGCGGTGCAGTCCGACAAGGTCGCGGAAGGCGTGCTTTGCATCGCCGACAGCTGGCCGGGCCAGATGCGCACGGTCTGGGGCGACCACGAGCGGTTCCAGCAGACCTATTTCGAACAATACAAGGGCTACTACTTCACCGGCGACGGCTGCCGCCGGGACGAGGACGGCTATTACTGGATCACCGGCCGCGTCGATGACGTGATCAACGTCTCGGGCCACCGGATGGGCACGGCCGAGGTCGAAAGCGCGCTGGTCGCCCATCAGAAGGTGGCCGAGGCCGCCGTGGTCGGCTATCCGCACCCGATCAAGGGGCAGGGCATCTATGCCTATGTCACCCTGATGAACGGCGAGGAACCGTCGGACGATCTGCGCAAGGAACTGGTGAAATGGGTCCGCACCGAGATCGGCCCGATCGCCTCGCCCGACCTCATCCAATGGGCGCCGGGTCTGCCGAAGACGCGGTCTGGCAAGATCATGCGCCGCATCCTGCGCAAGATCGCCGAGAACGACTATGGCGCCCTGGGCGACATCTCGACGCTTGCCGATCCCTCGGTGGTCGATGACCTCATCGCCAACCGCATGAACCGGGGGTAAGGCATGAGCCGCTCCGCGCCCGCCGTCGTCATCCTTCTCGGTCCGCCGGGCGCGGGCAAGGGCACTCAGGCCCGGATGCTGGAGGAGGATCACGGCCTCGTCCAGCTCTCCACGGGCGATCTGCTGCGCGCGGCCGTCGCGCGCGGCACTCCCGCCGGACGTGCCGCCAAGGCGGTGATGGAAGCGGGCGGGCTGGTGTCCGACGACATCGTGCTTGCGGTGCTCAAGGACCGCATGGCCGATCCCGATGTCGCCAATGGCGTCACGCTCGACGGCTTTCCGCGCACGCGGGCGCAGGCAGAGGCGCTGGATGCGCTCTTGACCGAGGCCGGGCAGAAGGTCACGGCGGCTGTCTCGCTCGAGGTGGATGACGCCGCCATGGTGGAGCGCATCGCCGGCCGGTCCACCTGCGCCGCCTGCGGCGAGGGCTATCACGACCGCTTCAAGCAACCTGCCATCGCCGGCACCTGCGACAAATGCGGCGGCCATGACTTCAAGCGCCGGGCCGACGACAAGGCCGAAACCGTCAAGGCGCGGCTCGAGGCCTATCACGCCCAGACCGCCCCGCTCATCGCCTATTACGAGGCGCAGGGCGTCCTGAGCCGGATCGATGCCATGGGCTCCATCCCGGAAATCCGCGCGGCGCTGGCCAGGAGCCTGAATGAAGTCACCGCCTGACGGCGCGCCTCCCTTTCACTTTGGCCAAAATATCCCGGGGTCCGGGGCAGCGCCCCGGGGAGTGCCGCCGGTGCAAGCGGGGGCTCTGCCCCCGCGCCCCCGGGATATTTCCAGACAGAAAATGAGGCCGCGCGTGCCTCAGGCAAAGGGGTCTGCGGGGTAGGCCACGTCCGTGAGATAGAGTCCCTGCGGCGGGCAGACCGGGCCGCAGGCGGCGCGGTCGCGGGCCTCGAGCGCGGTCCTGACGTCCTCGGGCGTCCAGCCGCCCGCGCCCACGCGCTCCAGCGTGCCGACGATGGACCGGACCTGATTGTGCAGGAAGCTGCGCGCGCGCAGGCGAAAGCGAAATTCCGTTCCCTGTGGCACCGGGTGGGCCGTGATCGCGATCTCGTCCAGCGTCTTCACCGGCGAGACCGCCTGGCACTGTGCCGCACGGAAGGTGGTGAAGTCGTGCCGCCCGACAAGATGGGCGGCGCCCGCCTGCATCGCGGCGAGGTCGAGCGGATGGGGCACCCGCCAGACAAGGCCGCGGTCATGCGTCGCGGGGGCGCGGCGGGACAGGAGGCGAAACAGGTAGCGCCGCTCGACCGCAGAGAAGCGGGCGTGGAAGTCCTCCGTCACCCGGGCAACGGCGAGGATCGCGACGGGATCGGGCCGAAGATGGTGGTTCAGCGCCTCCATCAGCCGGAAGGGGTCCCAGTCCCGCGCCATGTCGCAATGCGCGACCTGCCCGGTGGCATGAACGCCGGTATCCGTGCGTCCCGCCGCCGCGATCGAAGGAACTGCGGCGTCGAGCTTCTTCAGCGCCGTCTCGACCGCCTCCTGCACCGAAGGCTGGCCGGACTGGCGTTGCCAGCCGGCGAAGGGCGAGCCGTCATATTCGATCTTGAGCGCATAGCGGGGCATGGGGGCGGCGTAGCGTGGCGGGCGGGGCTTGGCAAGTCGGCCGGCAAGCGGCCCCTACACAGGCGGCGCGCGCAACCCTATCTTGAGGAAAACAGAAGGGGCGGGCCGCGTGGTCATCGGAACGATTGCGGATGGGGTGACGCGCGGCGTCGAAGGGGCGCTGGCCTCGGTTACCGGGGCGATCTTCGACCCGGTGATCCGGATCGGCGTGACGGGGCTGAGCCGGGCGGGCAAGACCGTCTTCATCACCTCGCTGGTGGCGAACCTCATGGACCGGGCGCGGATGCCGCAGTTGCAGGCGGCGGCGCAGGGGCGGATCCTGACGGCCTATCTGCAGCCCCAGCCCGACAACACCGTGCCGCGTTTCGACTATGAGCATCACCTTGGCGCGATGACCGGCCCCACGCCGCACTGGCCCGAGTCGACCCGCGCCGTCAGCGAGTTGCGGCTGTCGCTGAAGGTGCATCCCGGGGGGCTCTTGGGCGGACTGACGGGGCCGCGGACCGTGCATCTCGACATCATCGACTATCCCGGAGAATGGCTTCTGGACCTTGGCCTGATGGACAAGAGCTATGCCCTGTGGGCGGCCGAGGTGCTTCAACGGATCGAAGGGCGGGCGGAGGCGGCGGAGTATCTGACGCTGCTGCGCGGCGCCGACCCGGTCGCGCGGTTCGACGAGGCGGCGGCGCAGCGCCTCGCCGCGGCCTTCACCGCCTATCTTCAGGCCGCGCGCGCGGCGGGCTATTCCGATTGCACGCCGGGCCGTTTCCTGCTGCCGGGCGAGATGGCAGGATCGCCGGCGCTGACCTTCGCGCCGCTGCCCAAGCCCCAGAATCCCGGGCGCGGCACGCTCTGGCGCGAGATGGAGCGGCGCTATGATGCCTATCGGCGCGAGGTCGTGCGGCCCTTCTTCCGCAGCCATTTCGCGCGCATCGACCGGCAGGTGGTGCTGGTGGATGCGCTTGGCGCGATCCATGCCGGGCCGCAGGCGGTGGACGACATGCGCCGGGCGATGGCCGATATCCTGTCCGCCTTCCGTCCCGGCCGGAACTCCTGGCTGGCCGAGATCTTGCGGGGCAGGCGGGTGGAAAAGATCCTGTTTGCCGCGACCAAGGCCGACCACCTGCACCACAGCCAGCACCCTCGCCTGACCGCGATCATGGAGGCGATGCTGCGCGAGGCGCGCGACCGGGCGGATTTCGCAGGCGCGAAGACGGCGGCCATGTCGATCGCGAGCCTGCGCGCCACGGTCGAAGAGGTGGTGGAGCAGGGCGGCCAGACGCTCGACTGCGTGCGCGGCACGCTGGTCGAGACCGGGCGGCAGGCGGCCATGTATCCGGGCGAGCTGCCCGAGGACCCGGGGGCCCTGCTGGTCCTCGCTCGGCAGGGGGCGGAGCGGTGGCTCGATGCCGATTTCGCGGTGATGGGCTTTCAGCCCGCGCGGCTGAGCCTGAAACCCGGCGAGGGGCCGCCGCATATCCGCCTTGACCGGGCGGCGGAATTCCTGATCGGAGACAGGCTGGCATGAGCGAGACCGACCCCCGCAAGCGCCCCGTGGTGATCGAGGTGGAGGAGGCGCCCGTCGATCCCGGCGCGGCGCCCCCGGTGCCGGAGGCGGGGGCCGCGATGCAGGGGGCGGTGCGGCTTGCCGCCCGGCCACGGTCGCGGCTGTCGGGGTGGTTCTGGGCTGCGGCGATGGCGCTTGTGTCCTTTGTGCTTTCGGTCGCCGCCTGGAATTTCGTCACCAACCTGCTGACGCAGAACCGCGTTCTGGGCCTGATCGCGATGGGGCTGGTCGCGGCCTTCGTGGCCCTTCTGCTGCTGGTTGCGCTGCGGGAGCTGGCGGCCTTTGCGCGCCTGCGTCGGGTCGATGGCATCCGCGCAGAGGCCGAGGCCGCGGCGGGCACGGGGGATCTCAAGGCCGCGCGGCATATCGTCGGGCGGCTCGAGGCGCTTTATGGCGCGCGGGCCGAGCTGTGCTGGTCGATGGACCGGCTGAAGGCGCGGCAGGGCGATGTCTTCGACGCCGACGGGCTGATCGCGCTGGCGGAACAGGAGTTACTGGGCCCGCTCGATCAGGCCGCCTGGCGCGAGATCGAGGGCGCGGCCCGGCAGGTCGCGACCGTGACCGCGCTTGTGCCGCTCGCGCTGGCCGACGTGGTGACCGCGCTGGCCGCGAACCTGCGGATGATCCGCCGGATTGCCGAGATCTACGGCGGGCGGTCGGGCGTGCTGGGAAGCTGGCGGCTGACACGCTCGGTGATGACCCATCTGGTGGCGACCGGCGTTGTCGCGGTCGGCGATGACCTCGTGCATTCGCTGGCGGGCGGCCATGTTCTCTCGAAGCTGTCGCGCCGGTTCGGCGAGGGGGTGGTCAACGGGACGCTGACCGCCCGCGTGGGGGTCGCCGCGCTGGAGGTCTGCCGTCCGCTGCCCTTCGCGGCCCTGCCGCGCCCGCGCGTGACGAACCTTGTCAGCCGCGCCCTTGCCGGGTTGTTCGGGGATCGCAAAGAGGCCGGGGATCAATGAGATACGCCCCGCCGGAAAGGGCCGGCAGGGCGTGGTTGGTGACAACTTAGCAAGCAGCGCCCGACGCAACGGGCCTTTTCACTCTACACGAAAAGCCTTGCCAAATCGTTAACGGCGTTCGGGGGTCAAAGCCCCTCGAAGGAGCAGAGCGCATGGACGTTCATCCCCATGGCCTCGAGGCGTTCGCGCCCGCCCAGGTCCGGCAGGTCCACCACGAAGGCGCAGCCCACGACCTCGGCCCCGAGCCGCTCGATCAGCTTGATCCCGGCCTCGGCCGTGCCGCCGGTGGCCAGCAGGTCATCGACCAGCAGCACCTTTTCGCCCGGC
>JAGWVA010000012.1 GCA_028875855.1 Paracoccaceae bacterium | reverse complement strand
CCTAGTCTGAGCAAGCAAAAGCTGCGGCCGGTCAGTCCTCGGCGTCGTGATCGGTCTCGATCATCTCGAACTTGCGCAGCTTGACGTAAAGGCTCTGACGGCTCAGCCCGAGCAGGTCCGCCGCCGCCATGCGGTTGTTGCGCGTCAACTCCAGCGCCGTCGAGATGCAGAGCTTCTCGACGACATCCGTCGTTTCGGCGACGATGTCCTTGAGCGAGGCAGAGCCCACGAGGTCCATCACGCTGCGCACCGAGCTTTCGGTGACCGCAACGCCCGACCGCCGCGCCACCTCGAGCCGCGAGGCATCGCGCATCACCAGCACGACCTGCGGCTTGGCGTTGTCCTTGAGGAAGGTGGCCGAGATCTCGACCGGCACCTGCGCCCCGCTCAGGCCGACGATGCGGGCGGAATAGGCGCGCAGAAAGCCCGTGCGCTGCGAGGTGTCCAGCAGCACCCGGGCATCGAGAACGCCACGGGTCAGGAAATCCGCAATCGGCCGGCCCGTCACCGCGCCGCCATGCGGGCTGTCCACGAGGCTCAGGAACGCCTCGTTCGCCGCCTCGACAATGCCGGTGGGATCTACAAAGGCGATGGCGTCGATGCCGTCGTGATAAAAGGCCGACAGGCGGTCTGCCAGCGCATCGGGGGCAGGCTCGGACAGATCGAACCGTTCGAGCCGGCAGAGCAGAAGCCGCTCGCCCGCCGCGCGGAACAGCGACGGGTAAAGAACGACGCGACGGCGCACCCGCCGCACCGTCAGATCGACCGGAAGCAGGCTGGAAGAGACCGCGCTGCTGGTCAGCGCCTCGGTCAGTTCCCCGCGCCGCCGCCCCTCGAACTCTTGTGCGAAGGCCGCGCCGACAAGGTCTTCGGCCTCGGTCCCAAGGATCTGCGCCGCGGCCCGGTTCGCATCGATGATCCGCCCGGTGGCCACCGAAACGAAGATGACCGCCGTCCGCGTGCCTTCCATCAGCACGCGGTAGCGGGTCTCGAACTGGCGGCGCTCTTCGTAGTCCTGTTCCAGCGAAAGCTGGGACTGGATCAACTGCTGCTGCATCTCGGCAATCGGGCGCAGGTCGCGGCCCAGAAGCAGCACCCGCCCCTCTTCGGGGAGGGCATGGAACCGGTAGCTCACGGGGAATTCGGGGATCGCCTCGCCCCGATGGTTCAACTCAACGGGACGCAGCGCGGCGCCTTCGCTCATCAGGGCCAGTTGCGCGTCGAATTTCTCGACGCTTTCGATCGTCAGGGTGGACCGGAAGTCCTGCCCCACCCAGACCCCGACATGACTGCGGACCGGCTGATCCTCATGGACCGTCGCCAGACGCACGACGCCGTCACGTTCAAGCACCACGACGATCTCGTAGGCCTCGGTGATGATGCGCTGCGCGAGTTCGGAAGGAACGAGACGGCCAACGGAGTGCGACCTGCCGCCGTCAGTCTTCGGATTCACCGCTCCACCTCCTTCAAAGCGCACTTCGCGCCACCGGACTGCATGCGTCGCGTCCGACAGAAACGAGGCAACCTAATCAGCCAGGGCGAGCGCCTCTGCAACGAGGTCGGTCGCCAGGTCCGCGCCGACGTCCCGAGCGAGGTCGGGGTGTCGCACGACTGCCGGGCCTCCTATAACGATGGGGGTCGCACGGGCAAGGTTTTTTCTCAGACAAGAGATCGTTTCGGAAGCGAGGTTGAGAATGCTGCTCGATCCCGCTGAAATCATCACCACATCGGGGCGGAATTGCGCAGCCTGCCGAACGACCTCCTCGTTCGGCTCGCACAGCAATAGGCGCACGATCTGGCCCTGACGACGCAGGGCACCCGACAGCGCCAGCGCCCCCAACGTATGCTGGCAGCCCTGCGGCACGACGACGGCGACATGGCGCGCATTCGGGTCCGGGGCTTCGGCAAGCTCTGTCTCGAGTTCGCGCAACATCACCTGCAATCGAGACACGCCGATCGTGACGCCGGCAAAGGACAGCGTGTCGTCAAGCCAGCGGTCGCCGAAGCGCCGCGCGGCGGCGGGGATCACGGAGTCGCAAATCTCGGTGGTGCCGAAACCCGCGCCCCGAAGGACACGGCCGACCGCATCCAGCGCGCCGTCGCCCGGCGTTCCGGCAAGATTGCAGATGTGATCGACAAGGTCATCGGACAGCCGCGCGACCGGCCGAACGGCAACGCGGCGCGCAACCTCTGGAAGAACATCGCGAACGATGTTTTCCACCATGTCTGGCGGAGCGCGAAAAAGCGCGCCCTTTGGCTCGCTCTCTTCCAGCATGGGAACATCCCCCAGATCCATCGCCCTCGGCACGGATTGGGCGACGAGGATACGGTTCAAGCGCAAAGCCATGACGGCGCACAGATACACTCACCCCATTGTGATCCTCGACCGCCATAATGTCAAAGAAAACTGACACCAAATACACACCTATCGGGCCTAACCGGCGAGTATTCCGACAGTATGTTTTAAAAACAGTATGTTGTGAGAAATCTTTGGGCGAAAGTCTGGCCTGCGCCTGAAAGGGTGTAAGCCGCGGTTGTGTAAGTTTAAGTTGACACTTAAGCCGTCACGGCCCTAACCTCTGCCCATGGCGGGATGCCGCGGGAGGCAGGAATGCCCGAGTTTTCGATGACACAGGCGCGCCCCATGGGCCTTTACAGCCCCGAAGAACGGGCCCGTCGCGATGCGACCGCTTGGACGCTCGTGCAGGCGATCCTTGCCCCGCTGCAATTCCTGGCCTTCGCCGTCTCTCTTGGGTTCGTGCTGCGCTACCTGGCCACCGACACCGGCTACGGCGCCGCGACCGCGTCCATCATCGTCAAGACCGCCTTCCTGTTCGCGATCATGATCACCGGCGCGATCTGGGAGAAAGTCGTTTTCGGTCAATACCTTTTTGCGCCCGCCTTCTTCTGGGAGGATGTGTTCAGCTTCCTCGTGATCGGGCTGCACACGCTCTATCTCTGGGCGCTTCTGACTGGGGGTCTGACGCCCCGCGGGCAGATGGTCGTGGCGCTCGCGGCCTATGCCGCCTATGCGATCAATGCGACGCAGTTCGTCCTGAAGTTGCGCGCCGCCCGGTTGCAGGTGGCCGCGGGATGACCGAGCTTGCCCCCCTTCCGGCCGGCCCCGGCTGCACCGATGCGCCCGTCCTGCGCGAACGCGGCCAGCGCGAGGTGTTCTGCGGGCTGACGGGAATCGTCTGGCTGCACCGCAAGATGCCCGATTCCTTCTTCCTGGTGGTCGGCAGCCGCACCTGCGCGCATCTTCTGCAAAGCGCTGCCGGCGTGATGATCTTCGCCCAGCCACGATTCGGCACGGCGATCCTCGAGGAAAAGGACCTCGCGGGGCTGGCGGACGCCCATGCCGAGCTTGACCGCGAGGTGGACCGCCTGCTGACCCGCCGCCCCGACATCCGGCGGCTGTTCCTTGTCGGTTCTTGCCCGTCCGAGGTCATCAAGCTCGACCTCGCCCGCGCCGCCGAACGGCTGAGCGTGCAGCACGGACCGCAGGTCGAGGTGCTGAACTACTCCGGCTCGGGGATCGAGACGACCTTTACCGAGGGCGAAGACGCCTGCCTTGCCGCGATGGTGCCCGGGCTGGCGCCGACCGAGGCGCGCAACCTCATGGTCGTGGGCGCCCTGCCCGACGTGGTCGAAGATCAGATGCTGGCCCTGCTTGCCCGGCTGGGGATCGGCCCGGTGCAGGTGCTGCCCTCCCGCCGCGCCGAGGCCGCGCCCGAGGTCGGCCCGAACACGGTGGTGGCGCTGGTGCAGCCCTTCCTGGGCACCACGGCGGCGGCGCTGGAGCGGCGCGGCGCCCGGGTGCTGCAGATGCCCTTCCCCTTCGGCGAAGAGGGCACGACCGCCTGGCTCGCCGCCATTGCCGCCGAATGGGGCGTGGATGCCGCGACCTTCGCCGCCGCGACCGATGCGCCCCGCGCCCGCGCCCGCAAGGCCGTTGCCGCCGCCACGGCGACGCTGGCCGGCAAAAGCATCTTCTTCCTGCCCGACAGCCAGCTTGAACTGCCGCTCGCACGGTTCCTGACGCGGGAATGCGGCATGACGGCGATCGAGATCGGCACGCCCTACCTGCACGCAGGCCTGATGGCGCCGGAACTCGCGCTGCTCTCCCCGGGCCCCACGATCTCGGAAGGGCAGGACGTGGAACTGCAGCTTGACCGCGTGCGCGCGGCGCGGCCCGACCTGACCGTCTGCGGCCTTGGCCTTGCCAACCCGCTCGAGGCCGAGGGGCTGGCCACCAAATGGGCGATCGAGTTGGTGTTCACCCCGGTGCATTTCTACGATCAGGCCGGCGATCTCGCCCAGCTCTTCGCCCGCCCCCTGCGCCGTCGCGCGGCGGTGCGTTTCGGGACGGAGGCGCGGCCATGAAGCTGACCGTCTGGACCTACGAGGGCCCGCCCCATGTCGGCGCGATGCGCGTCGCCACCGCGATGAAGGGGCTGCACTATGTCCTGCACGCGCCGCAGGGCGACACCTATGCCGATCTGCTCTTCACCATGATCGAGCGGCGCGACCATCGCCCGCCGGTCAGCTACACCACCTTTCAGGCCCGCGATCTGGGCGCCGATACCGCGCATCTGTTCCGCGACGCGCTGCAGGCCGCCCATGCGCGCTTCCAGCCCGAGGCGATCATCGTCGGCGCCTCCTGCACCGCCGAACTCATTCAGGACGACCCCGGCGGCCTTGCCGAAAGCCTTGGCCTGCCGATCCCGGTGATCCCGCTCGACCTGCCCTCCTACCAGCGGAAAGAGAATTTCGGCGCGGACGAGACCTTCCACGCGATCTGCCGGGCGCTGGCGCGGCCGATGGCGCGGACCGACCGGCCAAGCTGCAACCTGCTGGGGCCGACCGCGCTCGGGTTTCGCCATCGCGACGACGTGGCCGAGGTGGCGGGCCTGCTGGAAGACATGGGGATCGCGGTGAACCTGATCGCCCCGCTCGGCGCGCGGCCCTCCGACATCGCCCGGATGGGGGCCGCGCATTTCAACGTGATGCTTTACCCCGAAACGGCGGAAAGCGCCTGCCGCTGGGCCGAGCGCGCGCTTGGCCAGCCCTATACGCGGACGATCCCGATCGGTGCCGGGGCGACGCGCGACTTTCTGGCCGAGGTGGCGCGGCTGTCCGGCCTGCCGGTGCGCGCCGACGAAAGCCGCCTGCGCCTGCCATGGTGGTCGTCGTCGGTCGATTCCACCTATCTGACCGGCAAGCGCGTCTTCATCTTCGGCGACGCCACCCACGCACTGGCCGCCGCCCGCATCGCCCGTGACGAGATCGGCTTCGAGGTCGTGGGCCTTGGCGCCTACAACCGCGAATACGCGCGCCCCCTGCGCGCCGCCGCAGCCGCGATGGGGCTGGAGGCGCTCGTCACCGACGACTACCTCGAGGTCGAGGCCGCGATTGCCGCGCTGCAACCCGAGCTGATCCTTGGCACGCAGATGGAACGCCATATCGGCAAGCGCCTCGGCATTCCCTGCGCGGTGATCTCGGCCCCGGTGCATGTGCAGGACTTCCCCGCCCGCACCTCGCCCCAGATGGGGTTCGAGGGGGCCAACGTGATCTTCGACACCTGGGTGCATCCGCTCGTCATGGGGCTGGAGGAACACCTGCTGACCATGTTCCGCGAGGATTTCGAATTCGCCGACGCGGCCGGCCCCTCGCATCACGGCGCGCTGGCCCCGGAAACCGTCGCCGCCCCTGCCCCGTCAGCACCGGCCGCGCAGGCCGGACCGGGCACCGTGATCTGGCTCGACGAGGCCGAGACGGAGCTGCGCAAGGTTCCCTTCTTCGTGCGCGGAAAGGCGCGGCGCAACACCGAGGCCTTTGCCGCCGAACGCGGCGTCGCGGCGATCTCGGTCGAAACCCTTTACGAGGCAAAGGCCCATTATGCGCGATGACCGCCATACCCCGGGCTACCGGATCGCGCTGGTGACGCTGGACAGCCACGCCGCCGGGCCTGCCGCGCGCGCCTGCCTGCGTCTGGCGGACACGATGCCGGGGCTGAGCGTCAGCGTCCATGCCGCCGCCGAATGGGCGGAAACCCCGGCGGCGCTCGAGGCGGCACGGGATGCGGTGCGCCATGCCGATATCGTCGTCGTCACGCTCATCTTCCTCGAAGAGCACGTCCGCGCGATCCTGCCGGACCTTCAGGCCCGCCGCGCCGCCTGCGACGCGATGATCGGCTGCATCTCGGCGCCCGAGGTCGTGCGGCTGACGCGGATGGGCGATCTGGACATGGCGGCGCCGACATCGGCGGTCGTCAAACTGCTCAAATCGCTGCGGGGCTCGCGCGAGCCGTCCGCCTCCAGCGCCGAGCGGCAGATGTCGCTTTTGCGGCGGCTGCCGAAGATCCTGCGCTACATCCCCGGCAAGGCGCAGGACCTGCGCGCGTGGTTCCTGACCATGCAATACTGGCTGGGCGGGTCGGACGACAATTTCGAGGCGATGCTGCGTTTCCTTGTCGGCCGCTATGCCTGCGACCCGGCGCTTCGGCGGGGCGAGGCGGCGCCCGCCCCCGTCGAATACCCCGAGGTCGGCCTGTATCACCCAGATGTCGCGGGCCGCATCACGACCGACGCGGCCGCCCTTCCGACCCCCGCCGCGTGTCGCGGCACCGTCGGGCTGCTGCTGATGCGCAGCTATGTGCTGGCAAGCGACACCGATCATTACGACGCCGCGATCCGCGCGCTCGAGGCGCAGGGGCTGCGCGTGCTGCCCGCCTTCGCGGCCGGGCTCGACGGCCGCCCCGCGATCGCGGCCTATTTCGCCGGACAGCCGCGCGCGCGGATCGATGCGCTGGTCTCGCTCACCGGCTTCAGCCTTGTGGGCGGGCCCGCCTACAACGACAGCGCGGCGGCGGTCGAGACGCTGACCGCGCTCGACGTGCCATACATCGCGGCCCATCCGCTGGAATTCCAGACGCTCGGCCAATGGGCGGCAAGCGCGACAGGGCTTGGCCCGGTCGAGACGACGATGATGATCGCGCTGCCCGAGATCGACGGCGCGGCGAATCCGATGGTCTTCGCCGGGCGGCTTGGCCCCGAGGGCTGCACCGGCTGCGCCCGCCGCTGCGCGGGGCCCGCCGCGCATGCGGAGACCGCCCGCGCCATGGCGCCCTGCCCCGAACGCCTCGACCGCCTTGCCGGCCGCGTCGCGCGTCTGGTGCATCTGCGCCGGGGCAAGGCCGCGGACCGCAAGGTCGCCATCGTGCTTTACGGCTTTCCGCCGAACGCGGGCGCGGTGGGCACGGCGGCCTATCTCTCGGTGTTCGAAAGCCTTTTTAACGTCCTGACCGCGATGCGGGACGCGGGCTACAGGGTGGACCTGCCCGAGAGCGTCGCCGCACTCCGCGGCGCGGTTCTCGACGGCACGGCGGCGCGCTTCGGCCAGCCGGCGAACGTCCTGGCCCGGATCGAGACGGACACGCTGGTCCGCCGCACCCCCTGGCTTGCCGAGATCGAGGCCGTCTGGGGTCCCGCCCCCGGCCGCCAGCAATCGGACGGGCGCGGCGTCTTCGTGCTGGGCGCGGATTTCGGACAGGTCATGGTCGGGGTGCAGCCCCCCTTCGGCTATGAAGGCGACCCGATGCGCCTGCTGTTCGAACGCGGCTTTGCCCCGACGCATGCCTTCGCGGGCTTCTACCAATACCTCGCCGAGGATTTCGGCGCCGACGTGGTGCTGCATTTCGGCATGCATGGCGCGCTGGAATTCATGCCGGGCAAGCAATCCGGCCCCGGCGCCGCCGACTGGCCCGACCGGCTGATCGGGACGCTGCCCAACGTCTATCTCTATGCCGCCAACAACCCGTCCGAGGCGACGCTGGCCAAGCGGCGGTCGGGCGCGGTGACGGTGACGCATCTGACCCCGCCGCTCGCGGCCGCGGGCCTCTACAAGGGGCTGGCCGAGCTGAAGGAAAGCCTGTCGCGCTGGCGCGGCCTGCCCCCCGACGCGGCCAACCGCGCCGCGCTGGAAGAGGTGATCGCCGCGCAGGCCGAGGCGGTGGACCTTGCCGGGATCGCCCCTGACATGCTCTGGCGGCGCCTGCTCGAGGTCGAAGAGGCGCTCATCACCGACGGCCTTCACGTCGTGGGCCGCCCGATGACCGAGTCCGCCCGGCAGGACTACCTGAACCTCATGCCGGAGGGCGAGGGCCGCGACCGCGCCGCCAGCCTGATGGCCGAAGAAACCGAGACGCCCGCGCTGCTGCGCGCGCTGTCGGGCCGCTTCATCCCGCCGGTGCCCGGGGGCGACCTGATCCGCGCGCCCGAAATCCTGCCCACGGGGCGCAACATCCATGCCTTCGACCCGTTCCGGATGCCGACCGCCTTCGCCGTGTCGGACGGCGCGCAGCAGGCCCGCCGCCTGATCGCCGCGGCCGCGCAGACCCCGCGCAGCGTGGCGATGGTGCTGTGGGGCTCTGACAACATCAAGTCCGACGGCGGCCCGATCGCGCAGGCGCTGGCCCTCATCGGCGCGCGGCCGCGCTTCGACAGCTACGGCCGGCTCTGCGGCGCGGAGCTGATCCCGCTGGCCGAACTGGGGCGCGCGCGCATCGACGTGGTGATGACGCTCTCGGGCATCTTCCGCGACCTGCTGCCGCTTCAGACGCGGATGCTGGCCGAGGCCGCATGGCTTGCGGCAAGTGCGGAGGCGGAGCCGCTCACCCTGAATCCGGTTCGCGCCCATACGCTGGCCTACATGGACCGCGCGGGCTGCGATCTGACCACGGCGGCGCTGCGGGTCTTCTCGAACGCGGAAGGCACTTATGGGTCGAACGTCAACATGCTGGTGGACAGCGGCGCCTGGCAATCCGAGGACGAGCTGGCCGATGCCTATCAGGCGCGCAAGTGCTTCGCCTATGGCCGCGACGGCAAGCCCGCGCACCACCCCGGACTGCTGGCGCAGGTCTTGCGCGATGTGGACCTTGCCTACCAGAACCTTGAATCCGTCGAACTGGGGGTGACCTCGGTCGATCACTATTTCGACACGCTGGGCGGCATCGCCCGGGCGGCCAAGCGCGCGCGGGGGGCCGAGCTTCCGGTCTTCATCGGCGACCAGACGCGGGGCGAGGGCAAGGTGCGCACCCTGTCCGACCAGATCGCGCTGGAAACCCGCTCGCGGACGCTCAACCCGAAATTCTACGAAGGGCTTCTGCGCCACGGGGCCGAAGGCGTGCGCCAGATCGAGGCGCACGTGACCAACACGATGGGCTGGTCGGCCACCGCCGGCCGGGTGGAGCCCTGGGTCTATCAGCGGCTGACCGAGACCTTCGTGCTTGATCCCGAGATGCGGCGGCGGATCGCGGAACTGAACCCGCAGGCGGGCGCGCGCCTCGCCAACCGCCTGATCGAGGCGCACGAGCGCAACTACTGGCACCCCGACGAGGCGACGCTGGCTGCGTTGCAGGCCGGGGCCGAAGACGTCGAAGACGCCCTCGAGGGCGTCACAATGGCGGCCGAATAGGCCGGGAAAGGCAGGGACCGATGAGCCCCTACGACACCATAGCGCCCCCGCTCCTGAAGGGTCAGGACGGCGAAGGCTCCGTGCAGGTGCATCAGGACGAGGCGCTGAAGATCGAAGGCGCCAAGGTCTTCTCGGTTTACGGCAAGGGCGGCATCGGCAAATCCACCACCTCGTCCAACCTTTCGGCCGCTTTCGCCAAGCTGGGCAAGCGCGTCCTTCAGATCGGATGCGACCCCAAGCATGACAGCACCTTCACCCTGACCGGGCGGCTGGTGCCGACGGTGATCGACATCCTCAAGGACGTGGACTTCCACGCCGAGGAACTGCGCCCCGAGGATTACGTCTTCGAAGGCTTCGGCGGGGTGCGCTGCGTCGAGGCGGGCGGGCCGCCGGCCGGCACGGGCTGCGGCGGCTACGTCGTGGGCCAGACGGTGAAGCTTCTCAAGCAGCACCACCTGCTGGAAGACACCGACGTGGTGATCTTCGACGTGCTGGGCGATGTGGTCTGCGGCGGCTTCGCGGCCCCCCTGCAACACGCCGACCGCGCGCTGATCGTGACCGCGAACGACTTCGACTCGATCTACGCGATGAACCGGATCATCGCGGCCGTTCAGGCGAAATCGGCAAATTACAAGGTGCGCCTTGCCGGCTGCGTCGCCAACCGGTCCCACGCGACGGACGAGGTCGATCGCTACTGCGATGCCGTGGGCTTTCGCCGCATCGCCCACATGCCCGACCTCGACGCGATCCGCCGCTCGCGGCTGAAGAAGAAGACGCTGTTCGAGATGCCCGAAGACGACGACGTGCGCGCCGCGCGGGCGGGCTACCTCAGCCTTGCCGAGGCGCTCTGGTCGGGGTCCGACGCGCTGGCCCCCGCCCCCCTGCCCGACCGTGACATCTTCGAACTTCTGGGATTTGACTGATGACCACCTATTCCAGCACCCGCGACCGGCTCGAGGCCTATTTCGACCAGACCGCCACCCAGACTTGGGAACGGCTGACCTCGGACGCGCCGGTCAGCCGCATCCGCCAGACCGTGCGCGAGGGGCGCGACCGGATGCGCGCGCTGATGCTGTCGCGCCTGCCCGCCGACCTCAACGGGGCGCGCGTGCTGGATGCGGGTTGCGGCGCGGGCCAGACCTCTGTGGAACTCGCTGCCCGCGGGGCCGAGGTGGTCGCGGTCGATATCGCGCCGAACCTGCTTGAAGTGGCAGCGCGGCGCACGCCGGCCGCGCTGGCGCCCCGGATCACGTTCCGGCCGGGCGACATGCTGGACGAGGGTCTGGGCCGGTTCGACTACGTGATCGCGATGGACAGCCTGATCCATTACCGCGCGCCCGACATCGCGGATGCCCTGCTGCGGCTTGGGCACCGGACCTCGGGCGCCATCGTCTTCACGCTGGCCCCGCGCACGCCGCTTCTGCGGCTCATGCATCTGACCGGCAAGGCGTTTCCGCGCGCCAACCGCTCTCCCGCCATCGTCCCGCACCGGGCCGAGGCGATCGCGGCGGCCCTTGCGCCGCGCGCCCCGGACTGGGCGCTGGCGCCCGTGGGCCGGGTGGCCTGCGGTTTCTACATCTCGCAGGCGATGGAGCTTCGGCCATGACCACGCCCCTTCGCGCCCGCCCGATGCCCGGCAAGATCACCATGGTGCTGACGAAGGTGCTGCCCTTCGCCGACGCCAGCTCGGAAGGCTTGCCGCTGGGCGAGCTGCTGCGGCTGTCGCTGTTTCAGGTTTCGGTCGGCATGGCGACGATCCTGCTGATGGGCACGTTGAACCGGGTGATGATCGTCGAACTGGGCGTCCCCGCCCTGGTCGTGTCGCTGATGATCGCGCTGCCCATCGTCAGCGCGCCCTTCCGCGCGCTCTTGGGCTTTCGGTCGGACACCTACCGTTCCGCCATCGGCTGGAAGCGCGTGCCCTATCTGTGGTTCGGAACGCTCTGGCAGTTCGGCGGGCTTGCAATCATGCCCGCCTGCCTTCTGGTGCTGTCGGGCCAGCAGACCTACGGGCCGTGGTGGGCCGGGCAGGTGCTGGCCGGCGCCGCCTTCCTGATGACCGGGGTCGGCATGCACATGACCCAGACAGCGGGCCTGTCGCTGGCCGCCGATCGCGCCTCGGACGAGACGCGGCCGCGCGTGGTGGCGCTGCTCTACGTGATGTTCCTGATCGGCTCGGGCGTCTCGGCCATCGCGGTCGGCTCGCTGCTGCGCGACTTCACGCCCCTGCGTCTGATCCAGGTCGTGCAGGGCTGCGCGGTCGTCACGATCGTGCTGAACGTGATCGCACTCTGGAAGCAGGAGAAGGTGCGCCCCATGTCGCGCGCCGAACGCGACCAGCCGCGGCCGAAATTCTCGGCCGCCTGGGCCGACTTCGCCGCCGGAGGTGCCGCGGGGCGGCTCTTGCTGGTCGTGGCGCTTGGCACGATGGGCTTCAACATGCAGGACGTGCTGCTGGAACCCTACGGCGGGCAGGTCATGGGCCTGTCGGTCTCGGCCACCACGCTTCTGACGGCGAGCCAGGCCGCGGGCGCGCTGACGGGCTTTGCCCTGGCCGCACGCTGGCTTGCACGCGGCACGGCGCCGTTCCGCATGGGCGCGCGCGGGCTGATCGTCGGCTTCGCGGCCTTTGCCTGCATCATCCTGTCCCATCCGGCAGGCTCGATCTTCCTGATCTACTTCGGCACCGCGCTGATCGGCCTTGGCGGGGGGCTTTTCTCGGTCGCCACGCTGACGACGGCCATGAGCCTGCCCGTGCAGGGTCAGGCCGGGCGCGGCCTTGCGCTTGGCGCATGGGGGGCCGCGCAGGCCACCGCCATGGGCGTGTCGATCGTGATCGGCGGCATCGTCCGCGACGGGCTGAACGGGCTGGCGCTGGCTGGCCGGCTCGGGCCGCGGCTGGCGCACATCGCCACCGGTTACGACGCTGTTTACCTTCTTGAGATCGGCCTGCTGGCCGCGACGCTCGTCGCGGTGCGCCCGCTGGTCCGCCGCCTCGACTTCTCGACCAAGACCGCCACGGGCTCGCGTATCGGGCTCGCGGATTTTCCGACCTGAACTCACCCCGGGAGACTTCCCATGCATGCAAACATATTCGGCAACTTCGACCTCGTCTCGCTCACGCTCTGGATGTTCTGGATCTTCTTCGCGCTGCTGATCTACTACCTGCAGACCGAGAACATGCGCGAAGGCTTCCCGCTGGAAAGCGAGAACGGCGGCGCGGCCCCGAACCAGGGCCTGTTCCCGCTGCCCGAGCCCAAGACCTTCAAGCTGCCCCACGGCCGGGGCTCGGTCAGCTTTCCCAACGCGGACGGCGAACGGCGCCCGATCGCGATGCATCGCGACAGCCCGTCCACCGGCTTTCCGTTCGAGCCCGACGGCGATCCGATGACGCTGGGCCTTGGGCCGGCCTCCTACGCGATGCGGCGCGACGCGCCCGAGCTGGACGGCCATGGCCATGCCAAGATCGTGCCGATGTCGAGCCTAGCGGATTTCGCGGTCTCGGCCGGGCGCGACCCGCGCGGACTGCCCGTCCAGGCGGGCGACGACACGGTGGTGGGGGTGATCTCCGACATGTGGGTGGACCGGCCCGAACAGCTGGTGCGCTACCTCGAGATCACGCTGACCGAGGGGCGCGGCAAGCGGCTCGTGCCGATGCAGATGGCGCGCATCCGCTCTGACCGGGTGAAGGTCCGCTCGCTCTTCGGCGCGCAGTTCGCGGGCGTTCCCGAAACGCGCTCTGCCACCGAGGTGACCCTGCTCGAGGAAGACAAGATCTGCGGCTACTTCGCGGGCGGCACCCTCTATGCCAGCCGCGAACGCCAGGATCCGCAACTCTGAAGGAGGACGGGCCGTGTCGCACGACGATTTCGCATTCGAACCGATCCGGGGCCTGCCGGAGCTTCCGCCAGAGGGGGAACGCATCCTCTGGCAGGGGGCGCCGAACTGGTGGGCGCTGGCGCGTGCCTCGATGGGGCTGAACTGGATCGCGGCCTATTTCGTCGTGCTGGCGCTCTGGCGCATGAGCTTCGTGGCCGAGACCCGGCCGCTCGGCGCGGCCATGATCGCGGCGCTGCCCTTCCTTGTGCTGGGCGGCGGCGTGATCGCGCTTTTCTGCCTGATCGCCTACATCCTTGCGCGCACGACCGTCTATACGATCACCACCCGCCGGGTCGCCATGCGGATCGGTGCGGCGCTGACCGTGACGCTGAACCTGCCCTACCGCGCCATCGCGCGCGCCGGGCTGGACCTGCGGCGCGACGGGACCGGCACCATCGCGCTTGACCTGATCGGCGAGACGAAGCTGTCCTACCTCGTCTGCTGGCCGCATGTGCGGCCGTGGCGGATGCGGCGCACCGAGCCCGCCTTGCGCTGCATCCCCGACGCGGCCCGCGTCGCGGCCCTGCTGGCCGAGGCCGCCGACTGCCGCGTCAACACGCCCGAGGTTGGACGCCATTCCCCCGTCGCCCCCGTCACCCTTGCCGCGGAGTGATCCGATGACACGCTACACCGCCAGCCTCGCCCGCCCGCAACAGCCCGACAAGGAGATGATCCCGCGCGTCCTTTTGCGCGGCATGCTGGCGCTCGTGCTGGCAAGCTCGGCGCTCGTGATCTACGCGCGCCTCGCCCACCTGCCGGTCGAGGATGCACCCGCGAACGTGGCCGTCGTGGGACAGCGCCAGATCGTCATCTCGGGCAAGACCGACGGCTCGGCCCGCGTCACGGGCCCCGACGGCACGGTCATCGCGACTTATGACAGCGCGCACGGCGGCTTTGTCGCGGGCATTGCCCGCGCGGTCTCGCGCGAGCGGCTGGTGGACGGGGCGTCGGAACAGGCGCCCGTCCGTCTTGTGAAATACGCCGACGGTCGCCTTGCGATCCTCGACGATACGACCGGGTGGCATGCCGATCTGATCGGCTTCGGCCCGGATAACACGAGGGTCTTCGCCAGGCTCCTCGACTGATCGAGAAAGGGAACCCGATGGGACTGTTTGCAAGATCGACCGAGACCGTGCCCTGCACCGTCGAAGTCAGCCACCGTTTCGAAAGCCTTCACGCACATGTCCGGTTCAACAACGGCGCCGTGGTCCATCCCGGCGATGAGGTGCTGGTGCATGGCGCGCCGGTCCAGGCCGCCTTCGGCGAGCTGGTGATCGAAGACCGCACCGCCACGATCAACCGCGCCAGCGCGGTCGAACGCGTCTGGACCCGCCTGACGGGGGACACCGGCGTCATGGACCTGTGCGAATTCTCCTTCACCGAGGAGGTGCTGCAGTGACCCTCCATCGCCCCGACATGCAGAGCGCCGAGGGCGTGCTGCCCGCCGACCTGAACGCCACGACCGAACGCGCGGTGCAGACCACGCTGCTGGACCCGCGCTTCTACACCACCGATTTCGACGAGATGGACCGCATCGACGTCAGTTCCGTGCGCCGCGAATGGGACGCGCTTCTGGCCGAGATGGACAGCGATCCCAACCGGACCCATTTCCGCAAGACCGACGAATGGGACGCCATCGACTGGGACGCGATGGAGCCGCAACTGCGCGCGGAGCTGACCGATTTCCTGGTCTCCTCGCTCACCGCCGAATTCTCGGGCTGCGTGCTTTACAAGGAGATGAAGCGGCGCGGCAACAATGCCGAAATCTGCCGGCTGTTCCAATACATGGCCCGCGACGAGGCGCGCCATGCGGGCTTCATCAACGACGCGCTGCGCGAAGCGGGGATCGGGGTGAACCTGGGCTTTCTGACCAAGGCCAAGAAATACACCTATTTCCGGCCGAAGTTCATCTATTACGCCACCTACCTCAGCGAGAAGATCGGCTACGCGCGCTACATCACGATCTTCCGTCATCTGGAAGCGCATCCCGAGCATCGCATTCACCCGATCTTCAAGTGGTTCGAACAATGGTGCAACGACGAGTTCCGCCACGGAGAGGCCTTTGCCCTGCTGATGAAGACCGATCCCAAACTGACCTCGGGGGTGAACCGGCTCTGGATCCGCTTCTTCCTTGTCGCGGTCTTTTCGGTGATGTGCGTGCGCGATCACATGCGCCCCGCCTTCCACAAGGCGCTTGGCATCGACATCGACTGGTATGACCACGAAGTGCTGCGCAAGACCTCCGAGATCTCGCGGCAGGTCTTCCCGCTCACGCTCGACATCGACAATCCGCGCTGGAGCCGCAACATCCTGCGGCTGCGCCGCGCGATGGCGGACGGGGCGAAGGCGCGGGCGCGCGGCGGCGTGTCGGGCATGATCGGCCGGGCCTGGTCGGGGGCGCGCGCGGCGCGGGCCTTTGCCGGGCTTTACCTGATCCCGGTCAAGGAAAACCGCGTGCCCGCGAACCCGCGCCTGCAGCCGGCCTACTGACATGGCAAGCCCCTGGATCGCGGCCCTTGTTGCGCTTTTTGCCTGGTGGTTCTCCACCGGGGCGATCCTCGTGGTGGTGCGCCATGCCGACCGGCTGGGGCCGGCGGCGCATCGGCTGACGGTGGCCCTTGGCCTGCCGCTTCTGGCGGCGGGCCTCTGGGGGCTTTTCGTCACGCAGCATCAGACGACGGTGCCGGCGGCCTATGCGGGCTTTGCCGCCGCGCTGGCGGTCTGGGGCTGGATCGAGATGGCGTTCCTGTCCGGTGTCATCACCGGCCCCAACCGCCGCTTCTGTCCGCCGGCCGCGCCGGAATGGGAACGCTTCCTGCGCGCCTGGGGCACGATCGCCTATCACGAGATGCTGTTGATCGCCTGCGCAATTGCTGCGGGCCTGGCGGCGGTCGAGGCCGAACATGGCTTTGGCCTCTGGACCTTCATCGTGCTGTTTTTCGCCCGCGTCAGCGCCAAGCTCAACCTCTTCTTCGGCGTGCGCAAGATCCATACCGAGTTCCTGCCCCGCCCGCTGAGCCACCTGCCCAGCCATTTCCGCATTCGGCAGATGACATGGGCCTTTGCCGTCTCGGTCACGCTCATCACGCTGGCGCTTGGCTGCTGGCTCGAACGGCTGGCCGCCGCGCGCAGCCCCGCCGAGCAGGTGGGCTTTGCCCTGCTGGCCGCGATCACCGCGCTGGCGCTTCTGGAACACTGGCTGATGGTGCTGCCGCTGCCCGACGAGCGGCTGTGGCGCTGGATGCTTCCGAAACCGGCCGACAGGCGCCCGCCTGCGACGCCCGGAGCCTCTTGATACGATGAACGAAAGGACCCCCATGGATTACGACACCCTTTTCCAGTCGCAACTGGACGGCCTGAAGCGTGAAGGCAACTACCGTGTCTTCGCCGAACTGGAACGGGCCTGCGGTGCCTTCCCGCGGGCGAAGAACCACGGGCCAGACGGACAGGATGACGTCACGGTCTGGTGCTCGAACGACTATTTGGGCATGGGCCAGCATCCCAAGGTGATCGAGGCGATGACCGCCGCGATCGCCGCCTGCGGTGCGGGCGCGGGCGGGACGCGCAACATCTCGGGCAACACCCATCACCACCGGCTGCTGGAACGCGAGCTGGCCGATCTGCACGGCAAGGACGAGGCGCTTCTGTTCACCTCGGGCTACGTGTCGAACTGGGCCGCGCTCGGCACGCTCGGCGCCCGGCTGCCCGGCGCGGTGATCCTGTCGGATGCGCTCAACCATGCCAGCATGATCGAGGGCATCCGCCACAGCCGGGCCGACAAGGTGATCTGGCGCCACAACGACCCCGAAGACCTCGACCGCAAGCTGGCCGCGATCGACCCCGCCCGCCCGAAGATCGTCGCGTTCGAAAGCGTCTATTCGATGGACGGCGACATCTGCCCGATGGCCGAGATCGTCGAGGTGGCCGAACGCCACGGCGCGATGACCTATCTCGACGAGGTGCACGCGGTGGGGCTTTACGGCCCGCGCGGCGGCGGCATCTCGGAGCGCGAGGGCCTCGCCCACCGGATCACGCTGATCGAGGGGACGCTGGGCAAGGCTTACGGCGTGATGGGCGGCTACATCGCCGGATCGGCCGCGCTGTGCGACTTCATCCGGTCCTTCGCGAGCGGTTTCATCTTCACCACCGCCCTGCCTCCGGCCCTTGCCGCCGGCGCCCGGGCCGCGATCCGGCACCTGAAGGAAAGCGACCACGAACGCCAGAGCCAGCGCCGCCAGGTCGCCCGGCTGCGCGCGGCGCTTGACCGGCTGGGCATTCCCCATCTGGACAACCCCAGCCACATCGTTCCGGTGATGATCAAGGACCCGGTGAAATGCCGCCAGATCGCGGACATCCTGATGGATGATTTCGGGATCTACGTGCAGCCGATCAATTATCCCACCGTCCCCAAAGGCACCGAGCGGCTGCGCTTCACGCCCTCGCCGCTGCACAGCGACGCGGATATCGACCGGCTTGCCGAGGCGCTTGGCACGCTGTGGCGGCGCTGCGCGCTTTCGCGGGCCGTCGCGTGACCGGGGGCAGGCGCGCCGGATGACAGGAGTGTGAACCGGCGCGGCTTGACTGGCGCGATTCAAGATTAAGTGAAGGCCCGTGATCGTTTCAAGTGGAGGAAGACATGAGAACTGCAACTGCCCTGTTCGCAGCCGCCGCGCTCGCCGCGCTGCCGGCGATCGCCCAGGCCGCGGGTGACCCGGCCAAAGGCAAGATGATCTTCAACCAGTGCAAAGCCTGCCACAGCATCATCGGCAGCGACGGCACGCCGATCAACAAGGGCGGCATGATCGGCCCGAACCTCTATGGCGTGGTCGGCCGTCAGGCGGGCACCTACCCCAAGTTCAACTATTCGAACGCCATGAAGGAAGCGGGCCAGAAGGGCCTGCACTGGAACGAGGCGGATTTCGTGAAATACGTCGCCAATCCCGAGGCTTTCCTCAAGGATTACACGAAAGACCCGACGGCCCATGCCAAGATGATGTTCCATCTGACGCATAATGCCGAAGACGTCTGGGCCTATCTCCAGAGCGTCGGCCCGAAGAACTGACATGGGCCGGATCACGCGCGGGCGCCGCGCGTGATCTCGAACCGGCAGGCTGGGTCGCCGCAGGCGCAGCAGGCGACCTCGGTCACCCGCGCGCCTTGCAGCGCGAGGGCGGCATAAAGGCGCCGGAACACCGCCGCATGCCAGATGCAGAGGGGGGCGACGCTTTCCTCTGAGCGCGTCAAGGGATTGTCGGCGATCTCGACGACCGCGGGCCAGCGCGAGACGACACGGAACCGGCCGCTTCCCGCGAAGGTCCAGGAATGCCGCGCGATCGCGCGGGTCAGCAGCGGAACCGCAATCCGCGCAGGCAGGGCCCTGAGGATGCGTTGCGCCACGGGCGGGATACGATGCGCAAGGATGTAATCACCCGTGAGCCCCCCAGCGGCGGCCAGCAGCGTCCTGGCCTGCGGAAGGCCGCGCACGGCTTGGTGGATCGCGGCCACGCCCGCCTCGGGGATCATGCCGAAGGCGGCGGGCAGCCCGTCGTAGCCGCCCACGGCAAAGATCCGTCTGCGCGCATCCGACCCAAGCGCCGCATCGAGGACCGGGGCAAGCTGCAAGAGCGCGTTCGGCCCGATCAGGCCCCCGCCCTGCCCCGCGCGCCCCGGCACATCGTGGCGATGCCCGCCGTCCATCAGCGCAGCCGCGGCGGCGCCGCCCCTTCGGCCATCTGCCGGGCACCGCCGGCGGCAGGCGCATCCGCCATGGCGAGCCGGGCCGCACCGCGCGCCTTGCCCTGCGCCCTGAGCGCCGCCTGCCGTTCGCGCTTGCGCGCCGCGCGTTCCGCCGCCGCTTCCCAGTCGCGCGGATCGGCAGCCACGGGCGCATCGACAGCGGCGAAGTCGAAGGCCAGCCGGTCCTTCGTCTGCGGCCCCCAGTAGCCCACCTTGCCCAGATCGTAGAAGGTGCGCTGCACCCCGGCCTTGAGGAAGGCCTTGAGGCAGCCCAGCAGATACCGCCGCCGGAAGCCGGTTCCGCGCCACGGATAATGGAACAACGCCTTCTTCATGTAGAAGCGGCGATAATTCGCCATCACGCGGTCCAGAAGCTCGCCCCGCTCCATCGCGGCGGGCTTCATGATCGGCGTGACGAAGTTGTAACGCGAGAAGTCGAAGACCTCTACCTTGTCCTTCAACTCGTCATAGAGCGGCGTATAGGGCCAAGGCGTATACATCGACCAGTTGGCAAGGTCGGGCTGCCAGTCCCAGGCCATGCGGTAGGTTTCTTCCAGCGTCTCGGGCGTCTCGTTGTCGAGCCCCACGATGAACTGCGCCTCGGTGAAGATGTCGGCCTGCCGCAGCAGGCGGATCGCCTCCTTGTTCTGGGCGACGGTGGTCTCCTTGTTGAACAGGTCGAGCTTCAGCTGCGCCGCGGCCTCGGTGCCAAGGCTCACGTGCACAAGGCCCGCCTTGCGGTAAAGCGGCAGCAGGTCCTTGTCGCGCATGATGTCGGTCACCCGGGTGTTGATGCCCCATTTCACCTTGTCGGGCAGGCCGCGAGCGATCAGTTCCTCGCAGAAGGCGACGAAGGCCTTGCGGTTGATCGTGGGTTCCTCGTCGGCAAGGATGAAGAAGCCCACCTGATGGTCGCGCACCAGTGCCTCGATCTCGTCCACCACCTTCTTCGGGTCGCGGATGCGGTAGTCGCGCCAGAATTTCCACTGGCTGCAAAAGGAACAGGTGAAGGGGCAGCCGCGGGCCATGTTGGGGATGGCGACGCGCACGCCGAGCGGCACATAGATGTATTTCGCCCATTCGAGGATCGACCAGTCGGGGACGACGGCATCGAAATCCTTCACCGTGGGGGCAGCGGGGCTGGCCACGATCGCGTCGCCTTCGCGCCAGGCAAGACCCTTGATCTGCGCGCGGCTCTCGGGCCAGCGCCCCTCGACCAGCGCGCGCATGAGGGCCACGACGATCTCTTCGCCCTCGCCGCGCACGATCACATCGACCCATGGCGCCTCGGTCAGCACCTGCTTGTACATGAAGGTGGCATGCACGCCCCCGAGCAAGCGAAGCGCGTCGGGCACGACCTCCTCCGCGGTCTTCAGGATCGCCTCGGCCACGTAGATCGAGGGCGTGATGGCGGTCACGCCCACCACGTCGGGCCGGATCTCGGCCAGCTTCGCGCGCATCGCCGGCTCGTCCAGGTGGTTGGTCATCGCGTCAAGGAAATGGATGTCGTCGAAGCCCGCCGCCTTCAGCGCCCCCGAAAGATAGGCAACCCAGGCGGGCGGCCAGTTCCCTGCGATCTCCGCCCCGCCGGAGTGGTAATTCGGATGGATGAACAAGATCCGCATCGGCACCTCCCTGATGTAAATTAATAATGACGTTACTTTTGTCTTCTTAAATTGACAGAGATCAAACTGGGCAAGGATGCCGCGCCGTGGATGGCCGATGGTCCGACCGCCGGGAACGGGACCGGTTCCCGGGCGCGGCGGCGGGACTTGACCCGCCGGCAATCCGAACCACCTCTGGCAGAGTTCGTATCAGGGAACGGAGACAGATCGAGAATGGACCCCATGGACCCCGTGGCGGCGCTGCGCCGCAAGATCGAGATCGAGCGCATGTCGCCCAGCCTTGCCATCGCGGTGGCGACGGAAGCCTATGGCGAGATCTCCGGCCAGGAACCGCTGACGCGTTGGGCGCATGCCGCGCAACTTTTCTGCATCTTCTGCGCCTTCACGATCCCGGTGGGCTTCTTCTGGGCCTTCACGATGTAACGCGCGACGGAACGGCGGCGGCGAACCTGCCGCCGCTCTCCCGCAACCGGCCGGTCTTGCGCCGCCATCGGGCGCGGTCCGGCGTCGCGTGCTTCATGACGCGCCGCCTTGATTTCCCGATCCCTTTCCGGCACATCGGGGCGTGCCCCAAAGGACCGCCCCAAAAGGACTGCCCATGACCCGGATCGAACGGAAATTCGCTGCGCTGAAATCCGAGGGCCGCAAGGCTTTCGTGGCCTACATGATGGCGGGCGATCCCGATCTTGCGACCTCGGCCGCGATCATGGCGAAGCTGCCGGCCGCCGGTGTGGACGTGATCGAGCTGGGGATGCCCTTCACCGATCCGATGGCCGACGGGACCACGATCCAGCTTGCCGGGCAGCGCGCGCTGGCGGGCGGGCAGACGTTGCAAAAGACGCTCGACATGGTCGCGGCCTTCCGCAAGCACGACGACGCGACGCCGATCGTGATGATGGGCTATTACAACCCGATCTTCTCGCGCGGGGTGGATCGCTTCCTTGCCGATGCCAAGGCCGCCGGGGTCGATGGGCTGATCGTGGTGGACCTGCCGCCGGAAGAGGATGACGAGCTCTGCATCCCGGCGCAGGCGGCGGGCATCAACTTCATCCGCCTCGCGACCCCCACGACCGACGCGCGCCGCCTGCCCAAGGTGCTGCAGAACACCTCGGGCTTCGTCTATTACGTCTCGATCACCGGGATCACGGGCGCGGCCGCCGCGCAGGCGACGGACGTCGGCCCCGAGGTTGCGCGGATCAAGGCCGCGACCGACCTGCCCGTCATCGTCGGCTTCGGCATCACCACGCCCGAAAGCGCCCGCGCCATCGCCTCGGTCGCAGATGGCTGCGTCGTGGGGTCGGCCATCGTGAAAGAGATCGCCGCCGGCCGCAGCCCCGACGAGGTGGCAGCCTTCGTCAAGGGACTGGCCGACGGCGCCCACAGCGCCTGAGGGGCGTTGTCAGACCACACGCGCCGGTCTAGCCTTGCCCCGAACGGGGGGCAAGGCGCATGACCAAGGGCCGGATCGAGGCGTTTTCCGATGGCGTGATCGCCATCATCATCACCATCATGGTTCTGGAACTGAAAGTGCCGCACGGGCACGACCTGTCGGCGCTGACCCCGCTCATCCCGGTGTTCCTGTCCTATGTGCTGTCCTTTGCCAATGTCGGCATCTACTGGGCGAACCATCACCACATGTTCCACGCCGTGCGCCATGTCGGCGGCTGGGTGCTCTGGGCCAACCTGCACTTCCTGTTCTGGCTGTCGCTCATGCCCTTCGCGACCGCCTTCGTGGGCGAAAACGACTTCGCCACGGTGCCGGTCGCGGTTTACGTCAGCGACCTTCTGCTGTGCGGGCTGGCCTATTACCTGCTGGAACGGGCGCTGATCGCCCAGCACGGCGCGCAGTCGGACTTTGCCCGCGCGCTTGGCGCCTCGTGGAAGGACCGGGTGTCGGTGGTGGTCTATGGCGCAGCCCTGCCCATGGCCTTTGTCAGCAACTGGCTCGCGCTGGCGGGGGTGGTCGCTGTCGCGCTCATGTGGATCGTGCCCGACAGACGCTTCGCCGCGCCCGCCGCCACGCGCGAGGATTGACGTGCATCAAAGCCCGGTTGATCGCCCCCGTGCCAATTGGTAATGGCCTTTGACCAATAGCCCAGATCGGAACGCCGCCATGCCCGTGATCACCTGCATCGACGACCTGAAGAAGATCTACCGCCGCCGCGTGCCGAAGATGTTTTACGACTATGCGGAGTCGGGGAGCTACACGGAACAGACCTTCCGCGACAACACCACCGACTTCCAGCGGCTGAGGCTGCGCCAGAAGGTTGCGGTGGACATGTCCGGCCGCTCGACGGCCTCGACCATGATCGGGCAGCCCGTGACGATGCCGGTCGCCCTTGCGCCCGTGGGCCTGACGGGGATGCAGCATGCCGACGGCGAGATCCTCGCCGCCCGCGCCGCCGAGAAGTTCGGCGTGCCCTTCACCCTGTCCACGATGTCGATCTGCTCGATCGAGGATGTCGCGGCCCATACGACGAAACCCTTCTGGTTCCAGCTTTACGTGATGAAGGACTGGGACTTCGTCGAGAACATCATCAACCGCGCCAAGGCCGCGAAGTGTTCGGCCATGGTGCTGACGCTCGACCTCCAGATCCTCGGCCAGCGGCACAAGGACCTCAAGAACGGCCTGTCCGCGCCGCCGAAGCTGACCATCCCGACCATGCTGAACCTTGCCACCAAATGGGGCTGGGGGATCGAGATGCTGCAGACCAAGCGGCGCTTTTTCGGCAATATCGTGGGCCATGCCAAGGGCGTGGGCGATGCCTCGTCGCTGTCGTCCTGGACCAGCGAACAGTTCGACCCGCAGCTCGACTGGTCCAAGATCCAGCGCATCCGCGAGATGTGGGGCGGCAAGATCATCCTCAAGGGCATCCTCGACACCGAAGATGCCAGACGCGCCGCCGATTTCGGGGCCGATGCGATCGTCGTGTCAAACCACGGCGGACGGCAGCTTGACGGCGCGCTCTCGGCGATCCGGATGCTGCCGTCGATCGTCCGCGCGGTCGGCGATCAGGTCGAGGTGCACATGGATTCGGGCATCCGCTCGGGTCAGGACGTGCTCAAGGCGCTGGCGCTCGGGGCGCATGCGACCTACATCGGGCGCAGCTTCGTTTACGGGCTTGGCGCGATGGGCGAAAAGGGCGTCAGCACCGCGCTCGAGGTGATCCGCAAGGAACTCGACATCTCCATGGCGCTCTGCGGCGAAAAGGACGTGACGGCGCTCCGGCGCGAGAACCTGCTGATCCCCGAGGATTTCGAAGGGCACTGGGCCCCCTGACGGCGGACCCGACGCTTGACACGGCGGACCTCGCGCGCGCTTCTACCCGCGAAGGAGAGCAAGATGACCGATTTCACCGCCACCAAGGCCATGTTCCACCTGCCCGAAGGGGTGATCTACCTCGACGGCAACTCGCTCGGGCCGCTGCCCAGGGCCGCCGCCGCCCGCGTCGCGCGGACGATCACGCAGGAATGGGGCGACATGCTCATCACCGCGTGGAACCGCGCGCACTGGATGGAGATGCCGGCCCGCGTGGGCGACCGCGTGGCGCGGCTGATCGGGGCGGAGCCGGGCACGGTCGTGATGGGCGATACGCTGTCGATCAAGGTCTATCAGGCCATCGCCTCGGCGCTGGAGATGAACCCCGCGCGCCGCGTGATCCTGTCGGACACCGGCAACTTCCCTTCGGACCTCTACATCGCCGACGGGCTGGTGCGGACGCTGGGCGACGGCTACGAGCTGCGCACCGTCGCCCCCGAAGAGGTCGAGAACGCGATCGACGAGACCGTTGCCGTCACCATGCTGACCGAGGTCGATTACCGCACCGGCCGCAAGCACGACATGAAGCGCCTGACCGAAAAGGCCCATGCGATGGGCGCGCTCGCGGTCTGGGATCTTGCGCATTCGGCCGGCGCCATTCCCGTCCGCCTTGCCGAGGCGGGGGCGGATTTCGCGGTGGGTTGCAGCTACAAATACCTCAATTCCGGCCCCGGCGGCCCGGCCTTCATCTACGTTGCCCCCCGTCATGCCGAAACCGCCCGCCCCGCCCTTTCAGGCTGGCTCGGCCACGAAGCCCCCTTTGCCTTCGACCTCGACTACCGCCCCGGCCGCGGGATCGAGCGGATGCGCGTCGGCACCCCGCCGATCCTGCAACTCGCGGCCCTCGACGCGGCCATGGACGTCTGGGACATGACCACCATCGAAGAGGTCCGCGCCCGGTCGATCGAATTGACCCAGCTTTTCATCGCGCGGGTCGAGGCCAGCTGCCCCGCCCTTACCCTCGCCTCGCCCCGCGATCCCGAACTGCGCGGCAGCCAGGTCAGCTTCCGTCACCCCGAGGGCTACGCGATCATGCAGGCGCTCATCGCCCGCGGAGTGATCGGCGACTTCCGCGCCCCCGACATCCTGCGCTTCGGCTTCACCCCGCTCTACATCGGCCCCGACGAGGTCGAGGGCGCCGCGCGCATCCTGGCCGAGATCATGGACAAGGCGCTCTGGGACCGGCCCGAGTTCAAGGCCCGCGCCCGCGTGACCTGATCCGCTTTCACTTTGGCACAAGTATCCTCGGGGGCGTCACGGCCCCCGGGCCGTGACGGCGGGGGCAGACAGCCCCCGTCCCGCACTCTCCGCCCAGTCCTTCATCAGGCGGCGCAGCGCCTCCCAGTCGGTGTATTCCCGATCCTCGCCCGGCACGACCCGCTGGCCCTTGCGCGCCGCGATCCAGCGCATGGCCCAGGTGCGGAAGAAGTCGTATTGGCTGAACCGGAAGGCGCCCGCAATGTGCTCGACCCGCCCCGGGGTCCATCCCGTCGCCTCGCAAAACCGCGCGACGCAGTCTTGCAGGCCCTTCCAGTCGTCGGGCTCGTCGCCCGCGGCGGCCAGCGAGACCGACAGGAACAGGGTCGGCCGAAGCCGCAGCGTTTCGGCCGCGCCGCGCGCAAAGCGGATCAGATCGTCCTGGTATTGGCCGATATGGACAGAGCCCGCGAGGATCGCGCCATCGAAACGCCCGACATCCAGCCCCTCGGCATCGGCGGCGCGCATCAGCTCGACGCTGTGCCCGGCCTCGATCAGCCGGTCGGCACAAAAGCGCGCGATCTTGCGCGTCTGCCCCTCGGTCGTGCCGTATGCGATCAGGATTTTCATGGCGCCCTCCGTCGTTTGCGGAAGGCTCGCGCAAATCCGCCCCGCCCGCATTGCGCGGGCGCAAGACGGGCGCCTCAGGCGGTCTTTCGCGCCGGCGTCACCGCCCGCCCCTCGGCCCAGGCGCGCACCGCATCGCCAAAGGCCCGGAACAGCGGCCGCGACACCGGGTCCTCGCTCGCGCGGTATTCCGGGTGCCACTGGACCGACAGCGTGAAGCCCGGCGCGTCCTTGACATGGATCGCCTCGGGCGTGCCATCGGGCGCGTAGCCCTCGATCACGATCCGCGCGCCCGGCACCTTGATGCCCTGCCCGTGCAGCGTGTTCGTCATCACCTCGTCCGCGCCGAGCAGGCGGGAAAAGACGCCCCCGGGGGTGAAGGTCACCTTGTGGCGCAGGGCGAATTTCTCCTCCAGCGTGCCGTCGGGCGGCATCCGGTGGTTCATGCGGCCCGGCAGGTCGCGGATCTCGGGATAAAGCGAGCCGCCCATCGCCACGTTGACCTCCTGAAAGCCGCGGCAGACACCGAAGAACGGCTGCCCGCGCTCGACGCAGGCGCGCACCAGCGGCAGGGTGATCGCATCGCGGCAGCGGTCGAAGGCGCCATGGGCTGCGGTCTCTTCCTCGCCGTATTCCGACGGGTGCACATTCGGCCGCCCGCCAGTCAGCAGAAAGCCGTCGCAGACCTCCAGCAGTTCGGCAACCGAGACGTAATGCGGATCGGGCGGAATGATCAGCGGGATGCAGCCGGCCACCTTGGACACGGCCTCGGTGTTCATCACGCCGCCCGCATGGACGTGATAGGTTTCGTTGAGAACCGACATGTTGCCGATGATACCGACGACGGGTCGTGTCATGGTCTTTCCCTGCCCTTTCGGACAAGAATAAGCCCCCCGACCGGCTTGGTCGAGGGGTCAGCGATGCGCAAACGATGTGCAGACCGTCCCTGTCGCAAATTTGTGCGCGTCAGGGCCCCGCTGGCCGCGATCAGGGCTCGGCCGTAAGGCCCGTCGCCTCGATCCCCGCCACGGCGGCGACCGCGTCGTTGTCCGAGGTGTCCCCGGTCACGCCCACCGCGCCCAGGATCGTGCCCTTCTTGTCGCGCACCAGCACGCCGCCGGGGACGGGGACGAACTTGCCGTCATAGACCCCGCTCAGGGCATTGGTGAAGCCCGGCGTCGTCTGGCTGCGCCCCAGAAGTGCCTTGCCCCCCATGCCCAACATCAGGCAGCCATAGGCTTTGCCGCGGGCAATCTCGAACCGGCCGACGCTTGCGCCATCCGACCGCTCGAAGGCGATCAGGTGGCCGCCTGCGTCCAGCACGGCGACGGACAGGGGTTGCAGGCCAAGCTCTTCGCCCTTGGCAAGCGCCGCCTTGATGATGGAACGGGCTTTCTTCAGCGTGATCATCTTTCCCCCTTTCAGGCCGCCTGGGCCTTGAGCGCCAGACGGCGGGCATGCAGGACCGGTTCGGTATAGCCCGAAGGCTGCACCCGCCCCTTGAAGACCAGATCGCAGGCCGCAAGGAAAGCCTGACCGTCGAATGCGGGCGCCATCGGCCGGTAAGCCGGATCGCCCGCGTTCTGCCGGTCGACCACGGCGGCCATCTTCTTCATCGCCGCCATGACCTGCGCCTCGCTCATCACGCCGTGATGCAGCCAGTTCGCCAGCGCCTGGCTGGAGATGCGGCAGGTCGCGCGGTCTTCCATCAGGCCGACGTCATGGATATCCGGCACCTTCGAACAGCCCACGCCCTGATCGACCCAGCGGACCACGTAGCCCAGAATGCCCTGCGCGTTGTTCTCAATCTCGGCCGCGATCTCGGCCTCGCTCCAGTTCACGCCGGTCGCAAGCGGGATCGTCAGCAGGTCGCGCAGCTTGCCGCGCGGGCCGGCCTTGGCGATCTCGGCCTGCCGGGCAAAGACATCGACGCGGTGGTAATGCGTGGCATGCAGCGTCGCCGCCGTGGGCGAGGGCACCCAGGCCGTGTTCGCGCCCGCCATCGGGTGGCCGATCTTGTCCTTGAGCATCGCGGCCATGAGGTCGGGCGCGGCCCACATCCCCTTGCCGATCTGCGCGACCCCGGACAGACCGCAGGCCAGCCCGATATCGACGTTGCGATCCTCGTAGGACTTGATCCAGGGCTGGGCCTTCATGTCGCCCTTGCGCACCATCGGCCCCGCTTCCATCGAGGTGTGGATCTCGTCGCCCGTCCGGTCGAGGAACCCCGTGTTGATGAACGCCACCCGGTGCTTGGCCGCGCGGATGCATTCCTTGAGGTTGGCCGAAGTGCGGCGTTCCTCGTCCATGATGCCAAGCTTCACGGTGTATTGCGGCAGGCCAAGGGCGGCCTCGACCCGGGTGAAGATCTCGTCGGCAAAGGCCACTTCCTCGGGGCCGTGCATCTTCGGCTTCACGATATAGACCGAGCCGGTGACCGAGTTGCGCAGGCCCTCGGCCTTTTGCAGATCGTGCATCGCGCACAGGACTGTGCAGAAGGCATCCATGAGCCCCTCGCCCACCTCGTGCCCGTCGCGGTCGAGGATCGCAGGGTTGGTCATCAGGTGGCCCACGTTGCGCACCAGCATCAGCGCGCGGCCCTTGAGCGTGATCTCGCCCCCCGCCGCGGCGGTGAAGGTCAGGTCGGACTGCAGGGCGCGGGTCATTTCCGTCCCGCCCTTGACGAATTTCTCGCTCAGGTCGCCCTTCATCAGGCCAAGCCAGTTGCCATAGGCCAGCACCTTGTCCTCGGCATCGACGGCCGCAACCGAATCCTCGCAATCCATGATCGAGGAGACGGCCGCCTCAAGACGGATATCCGACACATGGGCGCGGTCGGTCCGGCCGATCGGATGGGCGGCGTCGATGTCGATGACGATGTGAAGGTGGTTCTGCTTCAGGACGATCGAGGTCGGCGCTTCCGGCGCACCGGCATAGGCCACGAACTGCGCGGGCTCCTTCAGCGCCGGAACAAGGGCGCCGGCGGTCACGCAGTAGCGCGTCACATCGGCATGGCTGCCTTGGGCCAGCGGCACGACATCGTCAAGGAACTTGCGGCCCCAGTCGATCACCCGGGCACCGCGCGCGGCATCAAAGCCCCCCTTGGGCGGCAGATCGCCCAGCGCATCCGTCCCGTAGAGCGCGTCGTAGAGCGAGCCCCAGCGCGCATTCGCGGCATTGAGCGCGTAGCGCGCGTTCATCACCGGAACGACAAGCTGCGGCCCCGGGATGGCGGCGAATTCAGGGTCGGTGCCGGCGGTCTCGATTTGGAAATCGGGCCCCTCGGGCACAAGGTAGCCGATCTCGCGCAGGAAGGCCTCGTAGGCGTCCTGATCGAAGGGCTTGCCCCGGCGTGCGCGGTGCCAGGCGTCGATCTCGGCCTGCAATTCCTCGCGCCGCGCCAGAAGCGCGCGGTTCTTCGGGCCCAGATCGTGCACAAGCCCCGACAATCCGGCCCAGAAGGCCTCTGCCGTCACACCGGTCCCGGGCAACGCCCGCCCCTCGATGAAATCGGCGAGCCGCCGATCGACCTGCAACCCGTGTTTTTCGACCCGTTCGACCATGCCATTGCCCCCTTTCGGTATGCCACGGGACACCATTAGGGAAAAAGTTTCCGATAGGCAACAAGCTGCGGTAAAGTGGATTGACCAATTTTGCCGTGAACTCCTTTCGGGAGCGCCGAACAATGCCGGTCATGGCCGAGCGTCCTGCCCCTCCCGCCCCTTGCGCCGCGCCTCGCCCCGGCAGCGGTCCGAGCAATGGCGCACGCTCTCCCAGTCGCGCGCCCATTTCTTGCGCCAGGCAAAGGGCCGCCCGCAGGTCGCACAGATCTTCGAGGGCAGGTCGCCCTTGCGGCGCATCTTCATCGATTCGACTGCCTTTCACTTTGGCGAAAATATCCTCGGGGGGTGCGGGGGGCAGACAGCCCCCCGGTCTGGCTCCCCGCTACAGCCCAAGGTCCATCTGCCCCGGCAGGGCCCGCGCCTTGCGCCCGCGCGGCCGCGCGCCGTTGCCCGACGACATCCGCACCACCAGCCGTTTCGCCTCGTCGCGGAAGCCTTCGGTCCGGCGCACGGCATGAACCGCCTCGCGCGCCGCGCGGGCCGAGGCGACGGGATCGACGACCGGCTCGGGATAGCGTCGCCCCAGCAGCGTCCCGGCCCCGCTCCAGCGCCAGGGGTCCTGCAGGAAGGCGTCCGGCACATCGGCCAGTTCCGGGACCCAGCGACGGGTAAAGGCACCCGTCGGGTCCTGATCCTGTCCCTGCTTCACCGGGTTGTAGATGCGGATCGTGTTCATGCCCGTGACACCCGCCTGCATCTGCACCTGCGGCCAGTGGATGCCGGGTTCGTAATCGGTGAACAGCCGCGCGAGCGGCCCGCCGATCTCCCGCCAGTCAAGCCAGAGGTGCTGCGTCGCGATCGACACCACCATCGAGCGCATGCGGAAGTTCAGCCAGCCGGTCGCCCGCAGATAGCGCATGCAGGCATCGACAAAGGGCAGACCGGTCTCGCCCGCCTCCCAGGCCGCAAGGCGCGATGCATCCGGTGTGCGCGGGCGCAGCCCTTCATAGGCGGGATGCAGGCACGCGGCCTCCATGTCCGGGCGGTCTTCGAGCTTCTGGATGAAGTGATCGCGCCACGCGAGGCGAGAGCGGAAGGACGACAGCGACGCGCCCCAGCCCGGCCCAGGACGTTCCGCCATCCGCGCGTCAAGGGCGGTCGCCACCTCGCGGCCCGACAGCGTGCCCCAGGCGAGGTGGGGCGAGAGGCGCGAACAGGCGCGCTCGCCGCTGACGGGCGACGACATCGCGGCACGATAGGGCCTGCCGCGCAGGGTCAGGAAGCTGTCCACCAGCTCAAGCCCGCGCGCGCGGCCGCCCAATTGGCGATGGGGGCAGCGATCCTCGGTCAGCCGCAGCGCCCGGGCCGTGGGGATCGCCCCCGGCTCGACCCCGGGCACGGGGGTCAAGTCCGCCGGCGCAGGCTGCGGACCGAGCGCAAGGAAAGCATCCCGCCGCCTGCCCCATTCGCCGCGCGCGGGCAACCGCCGCACGACGCCCTGCTGCGGCAGTTCGGTCCATTTGACGCCGGTCCGCCGCGCCCAATCCGCCACCGCCCTGTCGCGCGCAAAGGTCCAGAGCGTCCCCGTCTCTTCATGCGAGACGATCTGGCCGATGTCGTGCAGGCGGCAGAGCTTGTCCAGCACCGCCACCGCCTCCCCCACCCGAACGGACAGCGGCGCCCCAAGCGCGCCCAGAGCCTCGCGCAACTCGACAAGGCTTTCCGAGATGAAGGCCCATTGCCGGGCCGAGGCATCCGGCTGCCGCCACAGCTCCGGCTCCACGATATAGACGGGCAGCACGGGTCCCATCTCCGCCGCAAGGCGAAGCGCGGGGTGATCCTCCACCCGCAGGTCACGCTTGAACCAGACGAGAACATTCATGGAACATAGATGTAGCGCATCCAGCACCACGGTAAAGCCCCGCCTTGCGTCCCCGGACCCAAGGGCTACACCTTCTGCGAAACGACGGAGAATGCGACGATGGATCAAGACGCCGAAACGGTTTACCTGGCCGAGTATCAGCCGCCTGCCTACCTGATCGAGTCGGTGGGCCTGACCTTCCGGCTGCATCCGACGCAGACCCGTGTGCTGTCCGACATCCGCTTCACCCCGAATCCCGCGCTCTCGGGCAAGCGCGACCTGCGGCTGGATGGCGAATCCCTGCGGCTGATTTCGGCGGCGGTGGACGGGACAGAGATCGCCGTCACACCCGACGCGCGGGGCCTGACGATCCCGGCCGCATCCCTCCCCGATGGCGCCTTTGCCTTCGCCTGCGAGGTAGAGATTTCGCCCGCGACCAATACCGCGCTCGAAGGGCTCTACATGTCGAACGGCCTCTATTGCACCCAGTGCGAGGCCGAAGGCTTCCGCAAGATCACCTTCTACCCCGACCGGCCCGATGTCATGGCGCCCTTCCATGTGCGGATCGAAAGCGACCTGCCGGTCCTTCTGTCGAACGGCGACCCGGTCGGGGCCGGGCCGGGTTGGGCGGAATGGCACGATCCCTGGCCCAAGCCGTCCTATCTTTTCGCGCTGGTTGCGGGCGATCTGGTGTCGCACAGCGACTTCTTCCGCACCCGGTCGGGCCAGCAGGTCGAACTCAACATCTGGGTCCGCCCGGGCGACGAGGGGAAATGCGACTACGCCATGGACTCGCTCAAACGCGCGATGAAATGGGACGAAGACACCTATGGCCGCGAATACGACCTCGACATCTTCAACATCGTCGCGGTCGATGACTTCAACATGGGCGCGATGGAAAACAAGGGGTTGAACATCTTCAACTCCAAATACGTCCTGGCCCTGCCCGAGACCGCGACCGACGACGATTTCGCCCGGATCGAGGCGATCATTGCGCATGAGTATTTCCACAACTGGACCGGCAACCGCATCACCTGCCGCGACTGGTTCCAGCTCTGCCTGAAAGAGGGGCTGACGGTCTTCCGGGATCAGGGCTTTTCGGGCGACATGCGTAGCCACGCGGTGAAGCGGATCGAGGATGTGCTGACGCTCCGCGCGCGCCAGTTCCGCGAGGATGGCGGCCCGCTCGCCCACCCGGTGCGTCCCGATCATTATCAGGAAATCAACAACTTCTACACCGCGACCGTCTATGAAAAGGGCGCCGAGGTGATCGGGATGCTGAAACGGCTGGTGGGCGATGACGACTACCGCCGCGCGCTCGACCTTTACTTCGACCGGCACGACGGGGACGCCGCGACGATCGAGGACTGGCTGAAGGTGTTCGAGGATACGACCGGCCGCGACCTCACGCAGTTCAAGCGCTGGTATACGGATGCCGGCACCCCGCGCCTGAGCGTGGAGGAGGACTGGATCGATGGCCGCTATACCCTTCATTTCACGCAGGAAACCCCGCCGACGCCCGGCCAGCCGGAAAAGCCGCCGCGCGTCATCCCGATTGCCGTGGGTCTGCTGAACCCCAACGGCGACGAGGTGGTGCCGACGCGGGTGCTGGAAATGACCGAGGCGCGGCAAAGCTTCAGCTTCGACGGGCTTGGATCGCGCCCCGTCGCCTCGATCCTGCGCGGCTTCTCGGCGCCCGTCGTGCTCAATCGTGCCACCACGGCGGCCGAACGCGCCTTCCTGCTTGCCCATGACACCGACCCGTTCAACAAATGGGAGGCGGGGCGGAGCCTTGCCAAGGAGGTGCTGGCGCGCATGGTGACCGAGGGCGGCGCCCCCGCCCCGGATTACCTTGCCGCGCTTGATGCGATGCTGCGCGACGACAGCCTCGACCCGGCGTTTCGGGCGCTGGCGATGCGGTTGCCCGGCGAAGACGACATGGCCCAGACCCTGTTCGAGGCCGGCCAGACGCCGGACCCCGACTGCATCAACAACGCCCGCAGCGCCTTGGCTCGCGCGATTGCCGAGCGGCTTGGGGACACGCTGACCGGGCTTTACGACGCGATGCTGACGCCCGGCCCCTATTCGGCCGAGGCGGGCGCGGCGGGACGCCGCGCGCTGCGGCTTGCTGCACTCGGCTATCTGGGGCGGATCGACGGCGGGGCGCGCGCCCGGGCGCAGTTCGCCGCCGCCGACAACATGACCGACCAGATCGGCGCGCTTGCGAGCCTGCTGGAGATCGGGGAAGGCGCGGCCGAGCTGGCGGCCTTCCACGACCGCTGGCAGGCCGACCGGCTGGTGCTGGACAAGTGGTTCGGGCTCCAGGTGATGCTGGCCGAGCCGGACCGGGCCGCCGACACGGCGGAACGGCTCACGGCGCATCCGGCCTTCGACTGGAAGAACCCCAACCGCTTCCGCGCGGTCATCGGCGCGCTCTCTGCCAATGCGGCGGGGTTCCATCACCGCTCGGGCGCGGGCTACCGCTTCGTGGCGGACTGGCTCATCCGGCTTGACCCGGTGAACCCGCAGACCGCGGCGCGGATGTCCACGGCCTTCGAGACCTGGCGGCGCTACGACGCGGACCGGCAGGGGATGATCCGGGCGGAACTGGCGCGCATCCGGGCGACCCCCGGCCTGTCGCGGGATCTTGCCGAGATGACGGCCCGCATGCTGGGGGCGTGATCCCCGTCACACCGGTTTCATCCAGTCGTGCTTTGCTGGCGGGATGAAGGATCGACTCGACCCCCTGATCGCGGAACGCGCGCCCTGGCTTTTCTCGGGCCGGGCGCGGGACAGGCTGGCGCATCGGGCGCTGATGGGGCTTCTGGGGTATGATGAAACGCTGCGGCTGGCGGGCGCCTTGCGCGACCTGCCGCCCGCCGCGATCATGGACCGGATGGCCGCGTCGATCGCGCGCGAGGTCGAGGTGTCGGGCCTTGAACACCTGCCGCGCAACGGCCCCGCGCTGATCGTGGCGAACCACCCCACGGGGATCGCGGACGGGATCGTGCTGTGGCGGGCGCTGTCCGCGCTTAGGCCCGACCTCTTCATCTATGCCAACGGAGACATCCTGCGCGTCCTGCCGCAGATGGCCGAGATCGTCGTGCCGGTCGAATGGCGGATCGAAAAGCGCAGCCATGCCAAGACGCGCGCGACGATGGAGGCGACGCGGCAGGCGATCGAAGCCGGTCGGATGGGCGTGATCTTCCCGTCGGGTCGCCTTGCCAAGCGGCGCGGCCTGCGGCTGCACGAACGGCCCTGGATGGCCTCGGCGGCGATGATCGCCCGGAAATTCGACCTCGAGGTCATTCCGCTCAATATCCGCGCGCGGAACTCGGCGCTGTTCTATCTTTTCGACCTGATCCACCCCACGCTGCGCGACATCACGCTGTTCCACGAGGTGCTGAACAAGGCCCGCCAGCCCTTCCGGCTGACGCTGGGCCGACCGATCCCGCCCGCGCGCCTGCCGGCCCGCAGCGAGGACGGCATCGCGCTTCTGCGCGAGGCGACCCTGGCCCTTGGCGGGCCCGAGGCCCCTGCCGTCAGCCTGATAGAAGCGAGCCGCCGCCCCGTCGCGCTTGCCCGCCGCGCACCGACCCGCGCCTGACGCGCGGCTTCCCCTTGCCCCTTCCCCCAAGGCTGGCCTAATTAGGCCGACCGATGGAAGGACCAGCCATGCTCGATCTGACGTATGAAGCCCCCAAGCCCAAGGTGATCCAGGGCGCCAAATCCGAATGGGAACTGGTGATCGGGATGGAAATCCACGCCCAGGTCTCGTCCAACGCCAAGCTGTTCTCGGGCGCCTCGACGCTGTTCGGGGCCGAGCCCAACTCCAACGTGTCCTTCGTGGATGCGGCGATGCCGGGGATGCTGCCGGTCATCAACGAATTCTGCGTGGAACAGGCGGTGCGCACGGGGCTTGGCCTGAAGGCGCAGATCAACCTTTTCTCGGCCTTCGACCGCAAGAACTACTTCTACCCCGACCTGCCGCAGGGCTACCAGATCAGCCAGCTTTACCACCCCATCGTGGGCGAGGGCGAGGTGATCGTGGAGATGGCCCCCGGAGTCGCGCGGCGCGTGCGCATCGAGCGCATCCACCTTGAACAGGACGCGGGCAAGTCGATCCACGACATGGACCCCAACATGTCCTTCGTGGACCTCAACCGCACGGGCGTCGCGCTGATGGAGATCGTGAGCCGCCCCGACATCCGCGGCCCCGAAGAGGCGGCGGCCTACGTGGCAAAGCTGCGCCAGATCCTGCGCTACCTCGGCACCTGCGACGGCAACATGCAGAACGGCAACCTGCGGGCGGACGTCAACGTCTCGGTCTGCCGGCCCGGCGCCTACGAGCGGTATCAGGAAACGCAGGACTTCAGCCATCTGGGCACGCGCTGCGAGATCAAGAACATGAACTCCATGCGCTTCATCCAGGCCGCCATCGAATACGAGGCGCGCCGCCAGATCGCCATCGTCGAGGACGGCGGCAAGGTCGAGCAGGAAACCCGGCTCTACGATCCCGACAAGGGCGAGACGCGGTCGATGCGGTCCAAGGAAGAGGCGCATGACTACCGCTACTTCCCCTGCCCCGACCTGCTACCGCTGGAAATCGAGCAGGCCTGGGTCGATGACATCGCCGCGCGGATGCCGGAACTGCCGGACGCCAAGAAGGCCCGCTTCATGGGCGACTTCGGCCTGACGGATTACGACGCCAACGTGCTGACCGCCGAACTCGACGCCGCTGCCTTCTTCGAAGAGGTGGCGCGGGGCCGCGACGGCAAGATGGCCGCGAACTGGGTCATCAACGAGTTGTTCGGGCGGCTGAACAAGCAGGGCCTGACCATCGTGGACAGCCCCGTCTCGGCCGCTCAGCTCGGCGGCGTGCTGGACCTGATCGCCTCGGGCGAGATCTCGACCAAGATGGCCAAGGACCTGTTCGAGATCGTCTGGACCGAAGGCGGCATCCCCGCCGAGATCGCCGCCGCGCGCGGCATGAAGCAGGTCACCGACACCGGCGCGATCGAGAAGGTTCTGGACGATCTGATCGCCGCGAACCCCGCGCAGGTCGAAAAGGCCAAGGTGAACGCCAAGCTCGCGGGCTGGTTCACCGGACAGGTGCTGAAGGCGACCGGCGGCACGGCCAATCCGGCGGTGGTCAACCAGATGGTGGCGCAGAAGCTCGGCCTCTGATTCCCTCGGGCCTGCGCGATCTTTGGCCGATCCGGCCAGCATTTGTGGCGGAAAATTGAACAGGCACCCCATCTGGGGTGCCTTTCGCATGCCAATCGAACCTTGGACTCGGCGCCCGCTTGCGGGTAACGTCCTGCCTCGACACGGTTAAAGCAGCGGGCAAGGCGATGACGCGATATGAGTATAAAGTGGTGCCGGCACCCAAGCGCGGAGACAAGATGCGGGGTGTCAAGGCGACCGAGGATCGCTTTGCCCTCGCGCTGACCAACCTGATGAACGCGCTCGGGGCGGAAGGCTGGGAATACCAGCGCGCCGATACCCTGCCCTGCGAGGAACGCCACGGTCTGGCCGGGCGCACCACCGTGACGACCCAGAACATGCTGGTCTTCCGGCGGGCCGTCGAGGTGCAGACCAGCGCGGCCCCCCCGGACGCCAGCCGGACCCCGGCCCGTGCCCCCGAGACGACGCCAGCCGCGCCGGCGGGCCGGCAACTGCCCGAAGACCCTCTTGCCGAAGCCGCCGCAAGCCGGTTCGAACGCTTGCGCGGGGCGGGCGCCAGTCGGCTGATGGGGCCGCGACTCGTGGCGACCGCGCCGGAGACGGGGCCTGCCCCCTCGGTCGGGCCTGCGATGGGCAGCCCGCGCGCGCCCGATGCGCCGGTGCTGCGCGCCGACGACGGCAAGGGGCCGCAGCGCGACTGAGGCCCGCCCGGCGCGCGTCAGCCGCCCGCGTCGATCGCAAGCGCGTGAATGCGCCCGGTGATCTCGGGTCCAAGCGCCTTGTGAATGGCCCGGTGCCGGTTCACGCGGCTCAGCGCGCCAAGGGCGTCAGACCGGATCATCACGCGGAAATGGCTTTCTCCGCTGCCGTCATCGCCGGCATGTCCGGCATGGCGGTGGCTTTCGTTCTCGACGATCAGCTCGCGCGGTGCGAAAGCGGCGCGAAGCCGTGTCTCGATCTCGGCACTCATGGTCATTTTATCGGCTCTGCCCTCTTCAACCTCTGGCGAAAAACCCTAAACTCTTGCGTCCGAGTCGGAAAGGCAGGCCAATGACCCAACGTTCCCCCTTCGATTTCGACATGCGCGTGTCCGCGGACAAGAAGCGCCGGACGAAGACAAAGCGCGGCATGTCGGGCGCGTTCGAAAGCTCGAACCGGGTGTGCGAACATCCCGGCTGCGAAGAGGCGGGCCAGTATCGCGCGCCGAAATCGCCCGACCATCTGGACGAGTATTTCTGGTTCTGCCGCGATCACGTGCGCGAGTATAACCTCAAGTGGAACTTCTTCTCGGGTCAGACGGAAGAGGAATACCTCAAGCAGGTGGACAGCGACCGGGTCTGGAACCGCGACACCAAGCCCTTCGGGAAGGCCGGCGAGGAACAGCGCGCCTGGGCCCGGCTGGGGGTCGAGGACCCGCTGGAGATCCTGGGCGACAATGCGTCGCCCCGCCGCGCGCCTTCATCGGGGGCGACGCGGAAGCTGCCACCGACGGAACGCAAGGCGCTTGAGATCCTCGACGCCCGCGACACCTGGACCAAGGTCGAGATCCGCAAGCAATACAAGGCGCTGGTGAAGGACCTGCATCCCGACATGAACGGCGGCAACCGCGCCGATGAGGATCGCCTGCAAGAGGTCGTCTGGGCCTGGGACCAGATCAAGGACAGCCGGTTCTTCAAGAACTGACGCTTGCCCGCGTGACGCTGACGGAACTGCTTGCGTCGCCCTTCCCCTTGCACCCCCCCGCGTTATGTTCCATCACTCCGGGGATTGTTTTTCAAGGCGGGCGCGGGCTGCGCCCGGAGGGGACGAAAATGGCCGAAGGGATGCTCGACGTGAACGCGAAACCGACCGAGGAAATCTCGGTCCGGGAAGTCTTCGGCATCGACACCGACATGAAGGTGAAGGGCTTTGCCGAACGCACCGACCGCGTGCCGACCGAGGATACCACCTACAAATTCGACCCCGACACGACGCTCGCGATCCTCGCAGGCTTTGCCTACAACCGCCGCGTCATGATCCAGGGCTACCACGGCACCGGGAAATCGACCCATATCGAACAGGTCGCCAGCCGCCTGAACTGGCCCTGCGTTCGCGTGAACCTCGACAGCCACATCAGCCGGATCGACCTGATCGGCAAGGATGCGATCAAGCTGGTGGACGGCCGTCAGGTCACCCAGTTTCAGGAAGGCATCCTGCCCTGGGCGCTGCGCAACCCCACCGCCATCGTCTTCGACGAATACGATGCGGGCCGCGCCGACGTGATGTTCGTGATCCAGCGCGTTCTGGAAGCCGACGGGAAGCTCACGCTTCTGGACCAGAACGAGGTCATCACGCCGAACCCCTATTTCCGGCTGTTCGCGACAGCCAACACCGTGGGCCTTGGCGACACCACCGGCCTTTATCACGGCACCCAGCAGATCAACCAGGGCCAGATGGACCGCTGGTCGCTGGTGGCGACGCTGAACTACCTCAGCCACGACGCGGAAACCGCGATCGTGCTGGCCAAGAACCCGCATTACAACACCGACAAGGGCCGCAAGCAGATCGCCCAGATGGTGACCGTCGCGGACATGACGCGCACCGCCTTCATGGCGGGCGACCTGTCCACCGTGATGTCGCCGCGGACCGTGATCGCCTGGGCGCAGAACGCCGAGATCTTCCGCAACGTCGGCTATGCGTTCCGCCTGACCTTCCTGAACAAATGCGACGAGCTTGAACGCCAGACGGTGGCCGAGTTCTACCAGCGCTGCTTCAACGAGGAATTGCCCGAAAGCGCCGCCTCGACGGCGATGCGGTAAGGGCGGGGCCGGGGGCGACCGGCCCGGCAAGGTGACAGGTGCAAGGCGGCCGACCCGGATTCCCTTCGGGTCGCCTTTCAGAACGCGGACTGGGAAAGATGACGAAACCGACCGACAACCCCGCCGACCCGTTCAAGAAGGCTCTGGCCGAGACGACGAAGACTCTCGCCCATGATTCCGAGCTGACCGTCAGCTACTCGGTCGATCCGCCGGGGATGACCGCCGACACCGTGCGCCTGCCGCAGGTCAGCCGCCGCATGACGCGCGACGAGGTGCTTCTTGCGCGCGGCACGGCCGATGCCTTCGCGCTGCGCCACCGCTACCACGACGCCAAGACGCATTCCAAATACGCCCCGCAGGGCCAGATGGCGCGCGAGCTTTACGAGGCGCTGGAAACCGCACGCTGCGAGGCGGTCGGCGCAGAAGAAATGCCCGGCACCGCGTCGAACATCGACGCCAAGATCGGCTTCGAGGCGGATCGCAAGGGCTATTCCCAGATCACCCGGCGCGAGGATGCCCCGCTTGCGACGGCAGCGGGCTACATCGTGCGCCAGCTTGCCACCGGCCGACCGCTGCCCAAGGGCGCGGAGAACGTCGCCAACCTCTGGCGCGGCTTCGTCGATCAGCAGGCCGGCGGCACGCTGGAAGGCTTGGCCGATGCGCTGAAGGATCAGGCCGCCTTTGCCCGCCTTGCCCGGCAGGTGATTTCGGACCTCGGCTACGGCGACCAGCTGGGCGACGACCCGGACGAGCAGCAGGACGACGGCGAGGACGAGGCGCAGGACGACGAGGACAACCCGGAGTCGACCGGCGAGGACGATCAGGACGACTCCGAGGAAGCCGACGCCGCCCCCGAGGAAAGCCAGGAGCAGACCCAGGACCAGAGCCAGGCGCAGGTCTCGATGGAGGAAGCGCCGGACGCCGACATGTCGGACGAGGCGGAATTGCCCGAGGGCGACGCGCCCCTCGAGCCCCCTCCCCCCGCGCCGCATTCCGAGGCCGACCCGAACTACACCGCCTATACGGTGGAATTCGACGAAGAGGTCCGCGCCGAGGATCTGGCCGAGCCGGCCGAACTGGAACGGCTGCGCGCTTACCTCGACCAGCAGCTCGACCCGCTCAAGGGGGCGGTCAGCCGTCTGGCGAACCGTCTTCAGCGGAGGCTTCAGGCGCAGCAGAACCGGTCGTGGCTCTTCGATCTCGAAGAGGGGACACTGGACGCGGGCCGCCTTGCCCGTGTGGTGGCGAACCCGACCACGCCCCTGTCGTTCAAGCAGGAAAAGGACACCGAGTTCCGTGACACGGTGGTGACGCTCCTGCTGGACAATTCGGGCTCCATGCGGGGCCGGCCGATCTCGATCGCGGCGATCTGCGCGGATGTGCTGGCGCGCACGCTGGAACGCTGCCAGGTCAAGGTGGAAATTCTCGGCTTCACCACGCGCGCCTGGAAAGGCGGGCAGAGCCGCGAGAAATGGCTGGCCGATGGCCGCCCGCAGCAGCCCGGCCGCCTGAACGACCTGCGCCACATCATCTACAAGGGCGCCGACGCCCCCTGGCGGCGGGCGCGGCCGAACCTTGGCCTGATGATGAAGGAAGGCCTTCTGAAGGAAAACATCGACGGCGAGGCGCTGGAATGGGCGCATCGCCGGATGATGGGCCGGCCCGAGGCGCGCAAGATCCTGATGGTGATCTCGGACGGGGCGCCGGTGGACGATTCCACGCTGTCGGTCAACCCGGCGAACTATCTCGAAAAGCACCTGCGCGACGTGATCGCGATGGTTGAACGCAAGCGGCTGGTGGAGCTGATCGCCATCGGCATCGGCCACGACGTGACCCGCTACTACCAGCGCGCGGTGACGATCACGGATGTCGAGCAACTGGCAGGCGCGATGACCGAACAACTGGCCGCGCTGTTTGAATCCGATCCCAAGGCGCGCGCCCGCGCCATGGGGCGCATGGCAGGGGGAATGCGCTGATGTTCCAGTCTTTCGAGGTGAAGTCCCGGCCCGAGCAGGGCCCGCCCCGGCTGTCCGCGCTGCGCGCCCAACTGCTGGCCGAGGGGCTGACCGGCTTCATCGTGCCGCGCGCGGATGTGCATCAGGGCGAATACGTCGCCCCGCATGACGAGCGGCTGGCCTGGCTCACGGGCTTCACGGGGTCCGCCGGCTTCTGCATCGTGCTGCCGGATGCGGCGGGGGTCTTCATCGACGGGCGCTACCGCGTGCAGGTCAAGGCGCAGGTCGCGCTGAGCCATTTCACACCCGTGCCCTGGCCCGAGGTCACGCCCGGGGCCTGGCTGAAGGACAAGCTCATCGGCGGCGGCGTCGTGGGCTTCGACCCCTGGCTGCACACCGCCGACGAGATCGCCAAGATCGAGGCCGCGCTTGAGGGCACGGGCATCGCGCTCAAACCGGTGGCCAATCAGGTGGACGCGATCTGGCCCGATCAGCCGCCGCCGCCCTGCGGCAGGGTCATCGTCCATCCGCTGGATGTTGCGGGCGAAAGCTCTGCCGACAAGCGCGCCCGCCTTGCGGCCGGGCTGCGCGACGCCGGACAGGCCGCCGCCGTCATCACCCTGCCGGATTCGATCTCTTGGCTGTTCAACATCCGGGGCAGCGACGTGGCGCGCAACCCGGTCGTCCACGGCTTCGCGATCCTCAAGGCCGACGGCGCGGTGACGCTGTTCATCGACCCGGCGAAGCTTGACGACGAAGTGCGCGCCCATATCGGCGCCGACGTCGCGCTTGCCCGGCCCGATGCCTTCGCCGCGGCGCTGAAAACGCTCACCGGTCCGGTGCGCGTCGATCGCGGCATGGCGCCTCTGGCGGTCTGGCATATCCTCGACGCGGCCGGGATCGCCACATCCCCGGGACAGGACCCCTGCCTGCTGCCGAAAGCGAGGAAGAACGCGGCCGAGCTTCAGGGCATGCGCGAGGCGCATCTGCGCGACGGGGCGGCGATGGTGGAATTCCTCTGCTGGCTTGACGCCAATGCCCCCGGCGATCTGACCGAGATCGACGTGGTGACCGCGCTCGAAGGCTACCGCCGCGCGACCAATTCGCTGCGCGAGATCAGCTTCGAGACGATCTGCGGATCGGGGCCCAATGGCGCGATCATGCATTACCGCGTGACCGAGGAAACCAACCGCAGGCTCAATCCCGGCGAGCTGCTGGTGGTCGATTCCGGCGGCCAGTATCCGGACGGCACGACCGACATCACCCGCACCGTGGCGCTTGGCGCCGTGGCGGACGAGGCGCGCGCCGCCTTCACCCGCGTGCTGCAGGGGATGATCGCGATTTCCCGGGTGCGCTGGCCCAAGGGTCTGTCGGGCCGCGATCTGGACGGCTTTGCCCGCTATCACCTGTGGCTGGCGGGGCAGGACTTCGACCATGGCACCGGGCACGGCGTTGGCGCCTATCTATCGGTCCACGAGGGGCCCCAGCGTCTGAGCCGCATCAACGAGGTTCCGTTCGAGACCGGCATGATCCTGTCGAACGAACCGGGCTATTACCGCGAAGGCGCCTTTGGCATCCGCCTCGAGAACCTCATCGCCGTGATCGAGGCCGCGACCCCGCCCGGAGGCGACGAACACCGCGCCATGCTTGCCTTTGAAAACCTGACCTGGGTGCCGATCGACCGGCGGCTGGTGGACAGGACGATCCTGTCGCAGGCCGAACGCGACTGGCTTGATGCCTACCACGCCGAGGTGCGCGCCAAGATCGGCCCGCGCGTCAGCGATGCGGCGCGGGCCTGGCTTGACGGGGCGACGGCGCCGATCTGACCGTGCGGGACGCACGAACCCGAGAAGGAGACTGCCATGCCGGATCGTATCCGCATCATCAAGGCCGAGGGCATCTGGGTCGTGCGCGCTGGCGGCGCAGTGCTGGCCGAAAGCCGCAATGCGCTGGAACTGATCGAGGGAAGCCTGCCTCCGGTCATCTACATCCCGCGCGACGACATCGGGATGGCCTTCCTTGAACCGACGGAAACGCGCACCACTTGCCCGTTCAAGGGCGAGGCGCGCTATTTCTCGATCGTCACGAAAAGCGGCCGGATCGAGGATGCCGCCTGGAGCTACGAGACCCCGAAGGACGACGCCGCGCGCATTGCCAGCTACATCGCCTTCTATCCCAGCAAGGTCACGCTGGAACGGATCTGACGGGGCGGCGGAAAGCCCCGTCCCGGGGCCACCGGTCCTTGCGCGCAGGGGCCGCTTTTGCCATGACAGGCAAGCCGTTCTGGCAAGCCGGAGGTTGCGATGCCCCTTACCGAAGCCGCTGAGGCAGCCCTGCGCGCCTGTCTCGCAGACCGGTTGGTGACCTCGGCCGCCGACCGCGATCTGCATGGCCGGAACGAGACGCATTTTCCCCACCTGCCGCCCGATGCCGTAGCCTATCCCGAGACGACGGACGAGGTCGCGGCCCTGATGCGCGTCTGCGCCGACCACGGGCTGGCGGTGCAGGGCTGGGGCGCGGGCACCTCGCTCGAGGGCCATGCGCTGGCGGCACGGGGCGGCGTCACGGTGGATTTCTCGCGCATGGCGAAGGTGCTTGAGGTGCGGCCCGAAGACATGGTCGCCCGCATCCAGCCCGGCATCACGCGCGAGGCGCTGAACACCGAACTGCGGGCGACGGGCCTGTTCTTCCCGGTCGATCCGGGGGCCAATGCCTCGCTGGGCGGCATGGCCTCCACGCGCGCTTCGGGCACCACGGCGGTGCGCTATGGCACGATGCGCGACAATGTGCTGGGGCTCGAGGTCGTGCTGGCCGATGGCCGCGTGATCCGCACCGGCACGGCGGCGCGCAAATCCTCGGCCGGCTATGATCTGACGGCGCTCTTCGTGGGGGCGGAGGGGACGCTGGGCCTGATCACGGAACTGACGCTGCGGCTGCATGGCCAGCCCGAGGCGGTCTCGGCCGCCATCTGCGCCTTCGACGCCATGGGCCCGGCGGTCGAGGCGGTGATCGCCACGATCCAGTCCGGCATCCCGATGGCGCGGATCGAATTCGTCGATGCCGCCACCGTGGCCGCGTTCAACCTGCGCGACGGGGCCGGGATGCCGGAACAGCCGCATCTGTTGGTCGAATTCCACGGCTCGCTCGCCGCCGTGGCCGAACAGGCCGAACGGTTCGGCGAGATCGTGGCCGAGGCAGGCGGGGCCGACTTCCGCTGGGCTGCGAAGGCCGAAGAGCGCGCCGCGCTTTGGCGGATGCGGCACAATGCCTATTACGCCTGCCTTGCGCTGAAACCCGGCTGTCAGGCCTGGGTGACGGATGTCTGCGTGCCGATCTCTCGGCTTGCCGAGGCGGTCGAGGAGACCCGGGCCGACATCGCCGCCTCGTCGATTCCGGGGCCGATCCTCGGGCATGTGGGCGACGGAAACTTTCACGCGATCCTGCTGGTCACGCCCGGCGACGAGGCCGAGGCGACCGAGGCCAAGCGGCTTGCCGCGCGGATGGCGGACCGCGCGCTGCGGCTGGGCGGGACGGTGACGGGCGAACACGGGATCGGCATGGGCAAGCTTGACTACATGGCGCGCGAACACGGGGAAGGCTGGGACGTGATGGGGCAGATCAAGCGGGCGCTGGACCCGGCGGGGCGTCTCAACCCCGGAAAGATGGTGCGGGGGGCATGATGGCATCCGAAAGCGCAGAGGGCTTTGCCCGCAGCTTCGCTCAAGCCTGGCTGGCACAGGATGCGACGGCGCTGGCCGCCCATTTCGCCGAGGATGGCGACTTCCTCAGCCTCACCGGCGCCTGGGCCGAAGGGCGGCCTGCCGTGGAACGCGTGCTGAAGGCCGAGTTGAAGGGTGCCTTTGCCCGTGCGCGGCTGGTGACGGGGCGCGCGAAGCTGCGCGCGCTCGGGCCGGGGCTGGCGGTTGTGCATCAGCGCTTTGTCCTGAGCGGTGTGCGCAACGAAGACGGCAGCGACGCGGGGCGGATCGGGACCGTGCTGATCGCCGTGCTGGCTGAACAGCCGACGGGCTGGGTCGCGGTCTCGGCGCAATTCGCGGCCGAAGGGGGCTGACGGGCGGCCCCGCCTACCCGTTCAGCAACGCCCGCGCGGCGGCCCGCGCCGCATCGGTGATCGTGTCGCCGGCCAGCATCCGCGCGATCTCGTCCACGCGGTCTTCCACGTCAAGCGGCGTCACATGCGAGGTGGTCACCCCGTCCGCCACGCGCTTTTCCACGCGCCAGTGGTGCGCGCCAAGCGCTGCGACCTGCGGCGAGTGCGTGACGACCAGAACCTGCGCCTCGGTCGAGAGCGCGGCAAGGCGGCGGCCAACGGCATCGGCGGTCGCCCCCCCCACGCCGCGGTCGATCTCGTCGAAGATCATCGTCACCGGCACCTCGCCCCGCGTCAGGCAGACCTTCAGCGCCAGCAGGAAGCGCGAAAGCTCCCCGCCCGAGGCGATACGGTCCAGCGGGCCCGGCGGCGCGCCGGGGTTGGTGGCCACCGTGAAGGCCACCTGATCCGCGCCCTCCGGCCCCGGGTCGGCGGGCGTCACGCGGGTCTCGAACCGCGCGCGTTCCATCTTCAGGGGCGGCAGTTCATGGGCCATCGCGGCGTCCAGCTCTGTCGCGGCCTTTGCCCGCGCCTTGGTCAATTCGGCGCAGGCCGCGCCATGCGCCGCTTCGGCCGCGACCACGGCTTCGCGCAGGCGGGCAAGGTTCTGCGCCCCGCCGTCAAGCGCCTCGAGCCGCGCGCGCAGCACATCTGCATGGGCCGCCAGATCGTCCGGCAGAACCGCGTGCTTGCGCGCAAGCGCGCGGATCGCGAACAACCGCTCCTCCGTCGCCTCAAGCTCGGCGGGGTTGAAGTCGAGCGCCTGAAGGCAATCCTCGATCCCCTGCTGCGCCTCGCCCAGTTCGATCGACAGCCGTTCCAGCGCGGCCAGCGGCGCGTCCAGCCGCCCTTCCGCCTTGTCGGCCACCGCGTCCAGCCAGCGGGTCGCGTCGGTCACCATGCCCTCGGCCCCCTGCGGCGACAGGGCCTCGAGTGCGCGGGCGATGTCTTCACGGATGCGCGCCGCGCCCTGCATCAGGCGACGGCGGGCGTCGAGGTCGGCCTCTTCCCCCGGCTTGGGGTCGAGCCGGTCGAGTTCGACCACCGAATGACGCAAGAAGTCCTCTTCCGCCCGCACCGCGTCCAGCGCGGACTCGGCCTGTTGCAGGGTCGCGCGGGCGGTGGAAAGATCGCGCCAACGCGCGCGCGTCGCCGCGATCAGCGGCCCTGCCCCGGCGAAAGCGTCAAGGATGTCGCGGTGCCCGCGCGGGTTCAGAAGCCCCCGGTCGTCCTGCTGGCCGTGAAGTTCGACCAGAGTGTCGGACAACGCCCGCAGCACCTCGCCCGAGGTGCGCCGGTCGTTCACCCAAGCGGTCTTGCGCCCGTCCGCCGTATTGGCCCGCCGCAGGATCAGTTCGTCATCCACCGGCAGGCCCGCCTCGGCCAGCACGTCGCGCGCGGGATGACCGGCGGCAAGGTCGAAGATCGCCGTCACCTCGCCCTGCTGGGCGCCTGCCCGCACCAGTTCCGCCCGCCCCCGCCAGCCCAGAACGAAGCCAAGGGCATCCAGCAGGATCGACTTGCCCGCGCCAGTCTCGCCGGTCAGGACGTTCAGCCCCGGCTGGAACCGAAGCTCCAGCCGGTCGATCAGCAGAAGGTCGCGGATATCGAGGGTGCGCAGCATGGGCGGCGCCGGGGATCAGCCCTTGGCCTTCTTGAGGCCGCGGTCAAACAGCGCGCGAAGCCAGCCCTTGCCCTTTGCCTCCGGCGCAAGCCCCTTGTTCTTCAGGCGCACGAAGGCGTCCTCATAGAAGGGGCTCGACTGGAAGTTATGGCCAAGGATCGCCCCCGCGGTCTGCGCATCTTCCGTCAGGCCAAGGGCTAGGTAGGCCTCGACCAGACGCTCCAGCGCCTCGGGCGTGTAGGAAGTCGTCTGATACTGCTCCACCACCGCGCGGAACCGATTGATCGCCGCCGTGTAGTCGCCGCGCTTGAGGTAGTAGCGGCCGATCTCCATCTCCTTCGCCGCGAGGTGGTCGAAGGCGAGGTCGAACTTGAGCATGGCCGAGCGCGCATAACGGCTGTCGGGATAGTTCTGGATCACGTCCCTGAGCGCCTTCAGCGCCTGGAAGGTCAGGCCCTGATCGCGGCCGATCTTGTCGATCTGGTCGTAATAGGACAGCGCGATCAGGTATTGCGCATAGGGCGCATCGGCATCGGCGGAGTAGAAGTCGAGGTAACGCTGCGCGGCGGCGCGGCTTTCCTCGTATTTCTTGGCCTGATGATCGGCATAGGCTTCCATGATCATCGCGCGCTTGGCCCATTCCGAATAGGGATAGAGCCGCTGCACATCGCCGAAGTCCTTCGCGGCGGACTTGTAGTTGTGCTGCACTTCCATCGAATATTCGGCGCGCTTGTAGATGTCCGCCGCCGTCATGTCCTCGGCCGGGGTCTGTTTCTGGGAGGCCGCGCCACATCCGGCGAGGAAGGTCACGAGCGCGAAAATGCCGCCACGCACCGCCCGAGACTTCATGACTGCCATGATGTGCCTATCCCACTTTTCTCAGCGGAACACAGCCGAACGCCGCCCGCCTTTGGCTGCTTCGTAGCATAGAAAAATTCCGGGCGCAAAACGCGTTTGGCCGAAAATCGGCTCAGGCGACGGCGGGAATTTCGGCGCGATGAACACCGACGCCGGGCAGGCGCGCGCGCTCCAGCGGGCCCACTTCGGTCAGGCGGTAGGCATCCGGATTGCCGAAGAGCGCGCGCAGCAACTTGTTGGTCAGCGAGTGCCCCGCCCGGTTGCCGATGTAGCGGCCAAGGATCGGCGCCCCGGCCAGCGCCAGATCGCCGAGCGCGTCAAGCATCTTGTGGCGGACCGCCTCGTCGCTGTGGCGCAGGCCGCCCGGGCTGAGGATCGTGTCGCCATCGACGACCACGGCATTCTCGTAGGTGCCGCCCAGGGCAAGACCGTTGGCGCGCATCGCCTCGACGTCCGACTGGCGGCAGAAGGTGCGGCTGTCGCACAGCTCGCGCACGAAGGCGCCGTTCGCCATGTTGAGCGCCTTCTGCTGCCGACCGATCGCGCCGTCGGCGAAGTCGATGCGGAAGTCGATTTCCAGCGTCGGGGCGGGTTCCAGCCGGGCGACGGCCAGACCGTCCTGAACCTCGACCGGTTGCAGAACGCGGAAGGCGCGCAGCGGCTGGCTGAGCGCCCGCGTCCCGCGCGAAAGAATTCCCTCGACAAAGGGCATGGCGGAGCCGTCCAGGATCGGAACCTCGGGCCCGTCGATCTCGATCAGGGCATTGTGAATGCCGCAACCGGCCAGCGCAGCCATGATGTGTTCGATGGTCGAGACGCTGACGCCCGAGGCATTCGCCACAAGCGTGCACAGGCGTGACGGAACGACGGCCGACCAGATCGCCGGGATCATCGCGTCCCTGCCCCGGATATCGGTCCGCTTGAACCAGATGCCGTAGTCAGCCGAAGCAGGGCAAACCGTCATGCGCACGGGGGCGCCGGTATGCAAACCGACACCCGTGAATGTGACAGCAGATTTGATCGCGTTTTGCACCTTGCCCACCCAGACTGCAGCAAACCCTTGCCGCATCATCGAATTAGTGAGACGCGGCGGGGACTACAATTCACTCTTTGCAACGGTCTGTAACACTGACCCATTTCGCAGGCCGAAATGTGCCAATCGTCGGGTCCGTTCTGCCAATCGCTTGATCCCGAAAGAAAAAGGGCCGGAGGAACCCGGCCCTTCAATCGCGTCGCAAGGCGCGATGTGATCGGCTCAGTTCGCCTGACGGCGCAGGAAGGCCGGGATCTCGATCCGCTCCTGCTCCGGATCGGGTTCCGGTTCTTCCCGGTAGGCACCGCGGCTTTCCTGCACGCGAGGCTCCTGACGCTGGGGCGCGGGCTCGGGGGCCGCGTGGCCGGAGGCGCCGGTCATGCGGTTGATGAGCGAGTTGATCCCGAAGCGCGGCTTTTCGGCGGCGCGCGGCGGCTCGGGCGCTTCGACCCGGTTGGGCGCGGACTGCTGGGGCGCGGCGGGGCGCCCGGCAGGCGCGCGGTTCACCGCCGCCGAGAGCCGTGCCAGCGCCTCGGGGGACGGGGTGCCGGCGGCGCGGGGACGCGGGGCAACAAAGCCGGACGCGTCGTCGTCATGGCTCGACATGCCCGTTGCGCGCTGCGCGGAGGGTTGCGGCTGCGGCGCGCGCGCCACGGGTTGCTGGGGCTGCGCCTGCGGCCGGTAGGCCGGGGGCGGCAGATCGTCCTCGGCCGCGGGCGGCACGAAGGCCGGCGGCTCGGACGGCTCGGAACTGAAGAGCGAAGGTTCTTCCTCGTGCTGCGGCGCGTAGGCTGCGGCCGGTTGCGGCGCGTAGGCGATCGCCGGCTGCGGGGCCGGAGCGGGTGCCTGAGCCGGAGCCGGGGCCTGGGCCGGCGCGTAGGCCTGCGGCTCGGCCATCCGGCGCCGCGGCATCGGCGTTTCCGCACGGCTTGCCCCGGCATCGATCCCGGTCGCCACGACCGAGACGCGGATCATGCCTTCCATCGACGTATCGAGCGTGGAGCCCACGATGATGTTGGCGTCCGGATCGACTTTCTCGCGGATGATGTTCGCCGCCTCGTCCAGTTCGAACAGGGTCAGGTCGTAGCCGCCGGTGATGTTGATCAGCACGCCCTTGGCGCCATTCAGGCTGATTTCGTCCAGCAGCGGGTTGGCGATCGCCTTTTCGGCGGCCTGAACGGCGCGGTCTTCGCCCGTGGCTTCGCCCGTGCCCATCATGGCCTTGCCCATCTCGTCCATCACCGACCGCACGTCGGCGAAGTCGAGGTTGATGAGGCCCGGCCGCACCATGAGGTCGGTCACGCCCTTGACGCCCTGATAGAGAACGTCGTCCGCCATCGCGAAGGCTTCGGTGAAGGTCGTCTTTTCGTTGGCGAGCCGGAACAGGTTCTGGTTCGGGATGATGATGAGGGTATCGACCACCTTTTGCAGCGCTTCGACGCCGTCTTCGGCCTGGCGCATCCGCTTGGCGCCTTCGAACTGGAACGGCTTGGTCACGACGCCGACGGTCAGAACGCCCAGCTCGCGCGCGGCCTGTGCGATGATCGGCGCGGCGCCGGTGCCGGTGCCGCCGCCCATGCCTGCGGTAATGAAGCACATGTGCGCCCCGGCGAGGTGGTCCACGATCTCTTCGATCGTTTCTTCGGCCGACATGGCGCCCATCGAGGGTTTACCGCCCGCGCCCAGACCCTCGGTCGCCTTCAGGCCCATCTGGATCTTCGCGGAAGCCTTGTTCTGCGCAAGCGCCTGAGCGTCGGTGTTCGCGGCAACGAACTCCACCCCCTCCAGCTGCTTGTCGATCATGTTGTTGACCGCGTTGCCCCCTGCACCACCGACACCGAATACAGTGATGCGCGGCTTCAGCTCTTCGTGGTCGTTCATCGTGAGGTTCAGAGTCATTTCGCTATCCGCCTGCCCACATTGTTGGCGCTTTGCGCCTTTGGTCCCCGCATTTCGGAAAGTGTAGACCCTGCGGGAATAGAGGTCACGCAAAATGTGACCCAAGCCCACAAAATATGGGCTTCAGGCGGCGCAAACCAGCGGGATTTCGCCATTACCTCATCCTGTAGTGGTCACCAGTTGTCCTTGAACCATTTGACCGCCCGTTTGAGCGAACGCGCCGGATAGCGATCGGCGGGCACTTCGAAGTCCCACCATTCGTCCTGCGGATGCGCGGCAAAGAGGCAAAGGCCCACGGCCGAAGAAAATGCAGGCCCCGTCGCGGCTTGTGGCAAGCCCTGAACGCGCAGCGGCCGCCCGAGGCGGACGCGCTGGCCGAGGATCTTTGCCGCGAGCCCGTCAAGGCCGGGGATCTGGCTGCCGCCGCCCGTCAGGACGATCTGCTGGCTGGGAAGGTGATCGAAACCCGCCGCGTCCAGCCGGGCGCGCACCTCCTCAAGGATCTCTTCCACCCGCGGGCGCATGATGCCGATCAGTTCGGCCCTGCTGACCTGACGGCGATCCTTGTCCCAATCGCCCGAATCGCTGCCGATCTCGATCATGTCGCGGTCGTCCACGCCGGTGGCCTGAACGCCGCCGTGCAGGGTCTTGATCTTCTCGGCCGTGGCCAGCGGGATTTCCAGCCCCTTCGAGATGTCGATCGAGACGTGATCCCCGCCAAGTCGGACGGAATCCGCGTAGATCATGTGTTTCTTCATGAAGATCGACAGGCCGGTCGCCCCGCCGCCCATATCGACGCAGGCTGCGCCCAGCTCCTGCTCGTCCTCGACCAGCGTCGAGATGCCCGAGACATAGGCCGACGAGGCGATGCCCGCGACCTCGAGATCGCAGCGGTTGATGCAGTTCAGCAGCGTCTGCACCGCCAGCGCATCGACGGACAGAAGGTGCATGTCGCAGGCCAGCCGGTTGCCGGCCTGCCCGCGCGGATCGCTCAGGCCCGTGCGATGGTCGATGGCGAAGTTCACCGGCTGGGCATGGATCACCTCGCGATTGTCGCCGAGGTCGGGCAGGTCGCAGTTCGCCAGAACGTTCGCCACGTCGTTCTCGGTGACGATGCGCTCGCGCAACTGCCATTCGCCGGCAAGGCCATAGGACCTCGGACGCGCGCCCGAGAAACAGGCGATGACGTGATCGACGCGCACATTGGCCATCTTCTGCGCGGCCTGCACCGCGGTGCGCACGGCGCGCTCGGTTTCGGGCATCGCCGCGATCTCGCCAAAGCGCACCCCACGCGACCGCGTTGTCGCGGCACCGATGACGCGGAAGGTGGATTGGCCTGCCATCGGCCCGACGCCTTCACGCTCCATCGCGTCGTCAGGTCCGTCGAAGCGCAGGACGAGGCATGAGATCTTGAAGGTGCCGACGTCCAGAATGGCGATCACGCCCCGCTGCATGGCGGCGCGGCGCATGCTGCGCATGGTGCGCTGAGACTGGTAAAGGTCCATCATTTCTTGGCGGCTCCTGTCTTCGCTTCAAGGCCCAAGGCCTTCTGCCGCGCCGCGAAGGCTGCGGGGGAAAGTTGCACGGCGGGGCGGTCTGGCAGACGCATGTCCACCGAAAGAATGTCACGGTCGAAAAGGTGGCGCGCCTGATCGAGGGCAATCACGCGTTCAAGCGCCGCGACCGGATCGGCTTCGGGCAGCAGGACCCGCTGGTGGCGGTCCAGCACCATGTCCCAGCGGCGTTCGCCCACGCGCACCAGCGCGCGGACGCGCGGCGCGATCGGACCGGCAGCCGCCAGCAGGGCCATGGCCTGCGGAATGGCCTGATCCGCGCCAAGCCCCACGACCAGCGGCAGGTCCGCCCGCGCATCGCGCTTGGTCAGGCTGGCGACCCGGTGGCCGGTGCCGTCCACCAGCGTCAGGCCGTCGGCGGTGCGCCAGACAGCGACGGGCTGACGCTCGGTGATCGTCACCTGCAGCACGCCGTCCGGCCCCACGGCCACGTTGGCCGAGGCGACAGCGTCCAGCGCCTCGATCTGCGCCCGAAGTTTCTTGAGATCGAGATCGAAGGAGCTGACCGGAAACGGGATGTCCAGCATCTTGCGGACAGCATCGGCAAGGGTCGGGCTCGCGCCCTCGATCGAAAGCATCGAGAGCATGAATTCGGGCCGGTGCTCGATCTGCGTGCGGACCGCGTTGTATTGGGCCAGCAGCGCCTGCCGCCGCGCCGCCGAGCCGAAGACCACGGCCAGGACCAGCAGCACGAACAGGACCGGCAAGCCGCGGCGGACGAGGAAGCGGAACGTCGGCGTGAGCCAGAGCCGCTGCATGCGGTAGGAAAAACGGCTGGGGGCGGGATCGCGGCGATGCACGGTCATCGGTTGCACGAGGCGTCCTCCACCATCCAGCGGCACAGGGCGGGAAAATCGATCCCCGCGTGGGCCGCCTGTTCGGGGGCCAGCGACGTCGGCGTCATTCCCGGCTGCGTGTTGGTTTCCAGGAGGATCAGCCCGTCAAGGCCGCGCGCCTCGTCCCAGCGGAAGTCGCTGCGGCTGAGGCCACGACAGCCAAGGCAGGCATGCGCGCGCTCGGCATAATCGAGGCATGCGGCGAAAATCTCGGCGGGCAGGTCGGCGGGAACGACGTGGCGCGACCCGCCCGGACGATACTTGGCGTCATAGTCATACCAGCCCGTGGTCAGAATATCGGTGACCGTCAGCGCCTTGCCGCCCATGACCGTCACGGTCAACTCCCGCCCGGGCACGTAGGTCTCGACCATCACCTCGGCGGGCATCGTCGCCGCCAGCGCGGGCGGCGCATTGGCGCGGTCCGGCACAAGATAGACGCCCACCGACGAGCCTTCGGCATTCGGCTTCACGACATAGGGCGGGTCCATCACGTGACGGCGGCGCACCTCTTCGGCCGGGGCGATGATGCTTTCCACGACCGGCAGGCCGGCCGCCTTGAACGCGGCCTTGCTGCGGGTCTTGTCCATCGCAAGGGCCGATGCCAGCACCCCCGAATGCGTGTAGGGAAGGCGCATCCATTCCAGCAGGCCCTGAACGCAGCCGTCCTCGCCCCAGCGGCCGTGCAGGGCGTTGAAGACCACATCGGGGGCAATCTGCTGCAGGCGCGCGCAGAGGTCGGGCCCCGCGTCAAGCGCGGTGACCTCGTATCCGGCCTCCGTGAGGGCAGCGGCGCATTCGCGCCCGGACGAAAGAGAGACCTCGCGCTCCGCGGAAGGTCCACCCATCAGCACTGCGACCCTGGAGGCTGCCCTGCTCGACATGCCTGCCATCTGCTTTCCCGGACCGTTTCGGCCCCGTTATGGATCGGACCTCAGGGGTCCGTTTTGCCTGTGACGTCAAAATCAGGGGCCGGTTCGCCGACCCTCATGATTTCCCATTCTAACAGGAGACCGGAGTCTTGGAAGACCCTTTTTCGGACCTCCTCCCCTAGCCTTTCGAGATCGGCGGCCGTCGCGCCGCCTGCGTTGATCAGGAAGTTGGGGTGTTTCTCCGACATCTGCGCCCCGCCCAGCCGCGCGCCACGCAGGCCGGCGCGGTCGATCAGCGCCCAGGCCTTCAGCTCATGCGTATCGTCGGCCCGCCCGGTCGAGGAATAGCCGGCGGGATTGCGAAAGGTGGACCCGGCCGAGCGATCCTTGGTGGGCTGGCTCGCGTCGCGGCGGGCGATCTGCTCGTCCATCCGGGCCGTCAGGTCCGCCGGATCGCCCTCGGGCGGCGCGAAGCGGGCGGCGATCACGGTCCATCCTTCGGGCAAGGTGGACTGGCGGTAGGCAAAGCCGATCCGGTCCCGCGTCAGCGTGACCAGCGCGCCCTGGCGGTTCACGGCGATCACCTCGGTGCAGTGATCGGCGACATAGGACCCGTAGCAGCCCGCATTCATCCGCACCGCGCCCCCGATCGCGCCGGGAATGGTGCGCAGGAAGGTCAGGTCCAGCCCCGCCTCTGCCGCGCGGCGGGCCACATGGGCGTCCAGCGCCGCCGCACCGGCGGTGACGATCCCGTCCGCGATCTCGATCCCGTTGAAGCCGCGACCAAGGCGGATCACGACAGCGCGGATGCCACCATCTCGCACGATCAGGTTCGAGCCGACCCCCATCGGAAAGACCGGCACCGCAGGATCGAGCGCGGCGAGGAACTGTTGCAGATCGTCAACGTCGGCAGGCTGGAACAGCCAGTCCGCGGGGCCGCCCACGCGCAGCCAGGTCAGGTCGGCCAGCGGGCGGTTCGGCGTAAGGGTGCCGCGGACGGGCGGAAGGGTCGGCATGGCAATGTCCCGTTGGGTCGTCGGCGTGACCCCTTCTAGGCCCGCAGCGCAGGTCGCGGCAAGGCCGGGTTCAGCCTTTCGGCGCAGGCCCGCGCACCTGCCGCACCATCCACCGCCCGAGGAACCGCATCGGCCAGCGCAGGATCGACACGCCGCCCGCAAGGACCATGAAACCGATCACCGGGCCGTTTTGCAGCGTCACATAGCCCAGCACCGGAATGCCGACCGCGATCAGCGCATAGGCGGCCGGCCAATGCCAGCGATGCGGACCAAGCGCCACCAGCGATGCGGCCACCGCCCAGAGGCTTGCAAGGATCAGCGACGACGTCATGCCTTCATCCGCTCCGGCAGGCCGTGGGCCCAGGTGGAGATCGTGCCCGCCCCGAGGCAGACGACGATGTCGCCGGGCCGGGCCTGCTCTTTCACCAGTCGGGCAAGGTCGGCCTCATCGAGGATCGCGCGGGCATGGCGATGGCCGTGGGCAATCAGGCCCGCCACAAGATCGTCGCGCGAGGCGCCGGGGATCGGGTCCTCGCCTGCGGCATAGACCTCGGCGATGGCGACCACGTCGGCCTCGTTGAAGCAGGTGCAGAAATCCTCGAACAGCGCGTGAAGGCGCGTGTAGCGGTGGGGCTGGTGCACGGCGATCACCCGCGCGCCGGCATGTTCCGACACCGCCTGACGCGCCGCCTTCAGGACGGCGGCGATCTCGACCGGGTGGTGGCCGTAATCGTCGATGATGGTGACGCCGTTCACCTCGGCCACCTTGGTGAAGCGGCGGTTGACGCCTGCGAAATTCGCCAGCGCCTCGCGGATCTCCTCGCGCTTCATGCCCAGGTGGCGGGCGACCGCGATGGCGCCTAGCGCGTTCGAGACGTTATGGACGCCTGGCATTGGGAGGCTGCACCCCTCGATCACCGCGTCCTCGTTGCGCAGCGCCACATCGAAGCGCGCCACGCCGCCCGAAAACGTCAGGTTGAGGCCCCGAACGTCGGCCTGAGCGTTGAACCCGAAGGTCACGATGCGCCGGTCCGTGACGCGGCCCACCAGCGCCTGCACCTCGGGATGGTCGGTGCAGCAGACGGCAAGCCCGTAGAAGGGGATGTTCGACACGAAATCGGTAAAGCCCTGCCGCAGCGCGTCGAAGCTGCCCCAGTGCTCCATGTGTTCGGGGTCGATGTTGGTGACGACCGCGATGGTTGCGGGCAGGCGGTTGAACGACCCGTCGCTTTCATCGGCCTCGACCACCATCCATTCGCCCGCGCCTGCGCGCGCATTCGACCCGTAGGCATGGATGATCCCGCCGTTGATGACGGTCGGATCGAACCCGCCCTTGTCGAGCAGCGTCGCCACCATCGTCGTCGTCGTGGTCTTCCCGTGCGTGCCGGCGATGGCGATGTTGGACTTCATCCGCATCAGTTCGGCCAGCATCTCGGCGCGGCGCACCACCGGCAGCTTGCGGCGGCGGGCTTCCTCGAGCTCGGGATTGCCCTTCTTGATCGCCGACGAGATCACGACGACCGCCGCATCTCCGATGTTCTCGGCCTTCTGGCCTTCGAAGAAGGTGGCCCCGAGAGCGACCAGCCGCTCGGTGATCTTCGAGGCGCGCGCGTCCGACCCTTGCACGGTGTAGCCCAGCGTCATCAGCACCTCGGCGATGCCGGACATGCCGATGCCACCGATGCCGACGAAGTGGATGGGGCCCAGTTCCCCGGGGAGTTTCGTGACTGCGTTCATTTTCCGGCGTCTTTCTCTGCAAGGCGCTCGACCATCTCGACCAGCCGCTCGGTCGCATCGGGGCGACCGAAGTTCAGCGCGGCGGCGGCCATGCGGTTCGCTCCGACGGGCTGGCTGAGCACCGTCTCGATCTGCTTGGCAAGGCTCGCGGGGTCAAGCGCGGATTCGGGGATAAGGATCGCCGCACCGGCATCGACAAGCCCGCGGGCATTCGCGGTCTGGTGATCGCCCGTCGCGGCGGCGAAGGGGACAAGGATCGACGGGCGGCCGATCACGCTGATATCGGCGACCGACGATGCCCCCGCGCGCGAGACGACAAGCTGCGCCTCGCTCAGGCGGCGGGGAATGTCGGTGAAGAAGGGCTGCACCTCGGCGCGGATGCCGGCGGCGTCATAGGCCGCGCGGACCCGCGCGACGTCTTCTTCGCGCGCCTGCTGGGCGACGCGCAGATGCTGGCGCAGGCCTGCGGGAAGTGCCGCGACGGCCGCGGGCACCACGTCGGACAAGATGCGCGCGCCCTGGCTCCCGCCGAAGACCAGCAAGCTCATCGGATAGTCGCCCGGCGCGATATAGGCCGCGCCCGCCCGGTCCAGAACGGCGGCGCGGACGGGATTGCCGGTATGCGTGCCCTTGGCGCCCTGCGGCAGCGCCGTGGGCCAGGTGCCGCAGGCAATCGCATCGACGCGCCGGGCAAAGGCGGTGTTGACCCGGCCAAGCACGCCGTTCTGTTCGTGAATCATGCGCGGCAGGCCAAGGACGGTTGCCGCCGACAGCGCCGGGATCGTCGGATAGCCGCCAAAGCCCACGACGACCGCCGGCCGGTCGCGCAGCATGGCGAGGATCGCCCCGATCACGCCCCCCGCGATGCGGAACGGCGCCGCCAGCTTGGCCAGCAGCCCGCCCCGCGCGAAGGTGGCAGAGGCGACCTGCTCGACCGCCACGACATGGGGAAAGCCGCCGGTGTAGCGCGCGCCGCGGGCGTCCGTCGAAAGCTTCACGCGCCAGCCGCGGCGCACCATCGCCTCGGCCAGCGCCTGGGCGGGGAACATATGCCCACCGGTCCCGCCGGCCGCGATCAGCAGCAGACGGCCCTGTTTCGCCCTGCCCGCCATTACCGGCCCCGCTTGAAGATTTCGCCGATGTCACCCTGCGGCCGGGTCCGCGTGAGGGCAAGCAGCATCCCGACCGTGATCCCCGCCGCGATGAGCGACGACCCGCCGTAGCTGATGAAGGGCAGCGTCATGCCCTTTGCCGGCAGAAGGCGCACGGCAACCGACATGTTGACCAGCGCCTGCACCGCGAAGATGCACGCAAGCCCGGTGCCCGCGATGCGCACGAAGGGATCGCGTTCGCGCATCAGCCGGGTCAGCGACCGCACGAGGATGGTCGTGTAAAGCCCAAGGATGAAGACCACCATGAGGGTTCCGTATTCCTCGGCGGCCACCGCGATGATGAAGTCGGTATGGGCATCGGGCAACTGCCACTTGACCTGCCCCTGCCCCACGCCGGTCCCGAAGAACCCGCCCTCCTGGATCGCGTTGATGGCATAGCCCACCTGCGTGCGCGGATCGAGGTCGGCGGACATGAACATGTTGATCCGCTTGGCAAAGTGGTCCGAGAAGTTATAGGCCAGCACCGACCCGCCACCGACCAGCATGGCAACGCCCGCCAGCAGCACGATCGGGGCGCCCGCCACGAAATACATCACGCCCCAGGCAAACAAGACCAGCGCCGACTGGCCGAAATCCGGCTGCATCGCAAGAAAGCCCACGACGACGATGGTCACCCCGAAGGACGCAAGCTTGCCGGGCGGGCCGTTGATCTCCTGGCTGGCGGCCATGAGCCAGCCGCACAGCACGACGAAGCAGGGCTTGACGAATTCGGACGGCTGGACCGAGGTGAAGCCCAGCGAATACCACCGGATCGCCCCCTTGCCGAAGCTCGACCCGAAAACGGGCAGCAGCGCGAGCGCAACGAAGGTCAGCAGAAACCCGACCACGCCGATACGCCGGACCCGGTCGGGCGAGACGAGCGAGGTCAGGAACATCGCCGCCATCGAGAAGATGCCGAAGAACGCCTGCCGATCGACATAATGGAACGGCGGAAGCCCGTTGCGCGAGGCGAGCGGGACCGAGGCGGCAAGGCCCAGCAGAAGCCCCAGACCGAACAGCAGAAGCACGCAGGCCAGCGACCATCGGTCAACCGTCCGCCACCAGCGGGAAAGGACCGGCTCGCCCGCACGCACGGGCACGGTGCCATACACCATCTCTGTCATCGGATATCGCTCTGCCTGTCTGCCCGGTTATCCGGATCTCCTGCAAACTCTAGCCCAAGCCCCGCAGCATGGCCAGCACAATCCGGCCCCGGTTGTGGCACTTTGGCGTCAATCCCCCCCGCAAGGACATGCACGGGGCGGCCGGGGACTTGACGCGACCGTGCGGCCCAGCTAGCGCCGCCTCATGACCCGGATCGCGACCACGAAACGCACGACGAAAACCACCGCTTCGGCGGGGGTTGTCGGGCGCGCGCGGTAGAAGCGGGCAGACCCCGAGGCCCCCCCGAGAGGGACGGGGCCATCAGGTGAACACCCCCCCGCTCTCTCCCCAAACCAGCAGAGAGCAACCATGTCCGATACCCTTGCCCTGTCCCGCCCCGCCCGCGACCGTCACCCGGCGCAGCCCACCGTTGCCATCGTCGGCGCCACCGGCGCTGTGGGGGTGGAACTGATCGGCTGCCTCGAGCGCCGCGGCTTCCCCGTGGGCGATCTGCGCCTGCTGGCCTCGCCGCGCTCGGCCGGGCGCCGCCTGCCCTTCCGCGGCCAGGAGATCGAGATCGCGCCGCTCAGCCCGGCAAGCTTCCGCGGCGTCGATTTCGCGCTGTTTTCCGCGGGCGCCTCGGTCTCGCGGCAGTTCGCGCCGCTGGCGGTGGCCGCGGGCGCGACGGTGATCGACAACTCATCGGCCTTCCGGATGGACGAGACCGTGCCCTTGGTGGTGCCCGAGGTGAACGCCCCCGCCCTCGCCCGGCATGGCGGCATCATCGCCAACCCGAACTGCGTGGCGGCGATCCTGACGGTGGCGCTGGCCCCGCTGCATCGCGCCCACCCCATCCGCCGCATCCAGGCCGCCACCTATCAGGCCGCCTCGGGCGCGGGCGCCGCGGCGATGGAAGAGCTGCGTCAGGCCACCGCCGCGGCGCTGGCGGGCGAGAGCTTCACGCCGAAGGTGCTGCCGCATCCCTATGCGTTCAACCTGTTCAGCCACAACGCCGCGATGGACCCCGAGACCGGCTACAACGGCGAGGAAACCAAGGTGATCGCGGAAACCCGCCGCATCCTTGGCACGCCCGACCTGCCGATCGGGATCACCTGCATCCGCGTGCCCGTCATGCGCGCGCATGCCATCGCCGCCAGCGTGGAATTCGACAGCCCCGTGGCGGTTGAGGACGCCCGCGCCCTGCTGGCTGCCGCCCCCGGGATCACGCTGGTCGATGACCGCGCCGCCAACCACTTCCCCATGCCGTCCGAGGCCTCGGGCCGCGATGAGGTGCTAGTGGGCCGCCTGCGCCGCGATCTGGGCGACCCGTCGGGGCGGACGCTGGCGCTGTTCGTGGCGGGCGACCAGCTTCTGAAGGGGGCCGCGTTGAACGCCGTGCAGATCGCCGAGGCGCTGCTGCACGGTTAAGACAGGACCGGCCCCGGCGCGGCGGTGCAACCCACCGCCGCGCTTGACCCCGACGGCCAGAGGCGGGCGGAACGACACGGCGGCATGCGCTCGACCCACCCGCGCCGGTATCGGCGGGCCAAGGGTGTCCCGGCGCGGCATCTCACGCCAATCTCGGTTTGGCCCAGCCCCCGCGCGCCGGGCCGCAGGGCTCAGCCGATCAATGCCCGCACTCTTGCCGTGAAATCCTCGCCACGCTTCTCGAAGTTCGGATACTGGTCGAAACTCGCCGCGGCCGGGGCCAGCAGCACCGTGTCGCCCGGTTCCGCCTCGGCCGCCGCCTGCGCCACCGCGCGCTCCATCGTCTCGCAGATTTCATGCGGCGTCTCGCCGATCTGCAACGCGAAGTCGCGCGCCGAATGGCCGATCAGGTAGGCCTTCACGACCGCGGTCAGGTGCGGCTCGATCCCGTGCAGCCCGCCATCCTTTCCCAACCCCCCCGCGATCCAGCGGATGCGCGGAAAGGCCTGCAACGCCTTGGCGGCACTGTCCACGTTGGTGGCCTTGGAGTCGTTGACAAAACGCACCCCGCCCCGCTCTCCCACCAGTTGGCTGCGGTGCGGCAGACCTTCGAAGCTGTGGAAGGCCTCCTCGATCTGGCGGGGCGCAAGGCCCAGCGTTCGCACGGCCGCATAGGCCGCGCAGGCGTTCTGGTGGTTATGCGCCCCCGGCAGCCCGCCCACCGCGCGCAGATCGATCGACGCGACCTGCTTGCCCCGCCGCCATTCGGCCAGATACCCCTTGCGCGCAAAGACCGCCCAGCCGTGCCGGTCGAGCTTCTGGCCCGACGAGATGCGGATCACCCGGTCGTCCTCGGCCCCTTCGCCCAACTGGTTCGCCAGAAAGCGCCCCTCGACCTCGTCCACGCCGACCACCGCGCGGTCGGGCCCCCCTTCGGAGAACAGCCGCCGCTTGGCCGCGAAATACCCCCCCATACCCCCGTGCCGGTCGAGATGATCGGGCGAGAGGTTGGTGAACACCGCCACATCGGGCGTCAGCGCGCGGGCCAGCTCGCTCTGGTAAGAGGACAGTTCCAGCACCACGACCTCTCCCTCCCGCGCGGGATCGAGGTCAAGCACGCCACGGCCGATGTTGCCCGCCATCTGCGTTGGCCGCCCCGCCTCCCGAAGGATGTGGTGGATCAGCGCCGTGGTGGTGGACTTGCCATTCGACCCCGTCACCGCGACGACCTTCGGCATCTGGTCGAAATGGTCCCAGTCCGGCGTCGCGAAGGACCGGAAGAACAGGCCGATGTCGTTGTCCACCGGCACGCCCAGTTCCAGCGCGCGGGCGATGATCCTGTGCGGCGCCGGGTAAAGATGCGGAATGCCGGGCGACACGATCAGCCCGGCCACCCCCTCGAAGGCCCGCTCGCGCGTGAGATCGGTCAGCGTCAGCCCCGCGGCCTCGGCCTTCTCGCGCGCCTCGGGGCTGTCGTCCCAAGCAAGCGTCTCAGCGCCCCCGGCCAGCAGCGCGCGCACCGTGGCAAGCCCCGACCGGCCGAGCCCCAGAACCGCAACCTTCCGCCCTTCGTATCCGCGCACCGGAATCATGAAAGCCCCCTTCGTCAGCGGCGGCACAATGCCCCGGCGCGCGGGCAAACCGCAAGCGGCGCCTCAGCCCAGCGGCGGATTGGCGGGAAACCGGGGCAGGTCCTCTTCCATGAGGTGCCACGGCGGGGCGGAGCCGGTCCAGATATGGGCCTGCCGGCGGAACGTCGCGGGATCGGCAAGGCTGCCCGCCTTCACCGCCACGACCTCTCCGTGATCGGCGTTGCCCGCAAAAAGCGGCGTCCCGCAGTCCGGGCAGAAGCTGCGCCAGACCCGCGCCCCGCTGTCGGCAAGGCTCTCATACCGCCGCACCTGCCCTTCGACCCGCAGCGCGGCGGCCGGCACGATCAGCACGTTCGACTCCGCGCCTCCCGACACATACTGGCAATCCCGGCAATGGCAGGCGGCGGCAAAGACAGGCGTCGCATCGATGCGATAGTGCACCGCGCCACACAGGCACTGTCCGACGATCTCCGCCAAGATGCCGCTCCTCAGGTTCAGACCCCAAGGGTGAGCCGCGGCCCGCGGAAAGTCCAGCGCTTCCCGCGGCACCGTGGCCCTCATTCACTTTGGCACAAATATCCTGGGGGGTCCGGGGGCACACAGCCCCCGGCGCCGGCCGCCTCAGCGCACCTTCAGCGTGGCAAGCCCGATCAGCGCCAGAACCAGTGAGATGATCCAGAAGCGGATCACGATCTGCGGCTCGGCCCAGCCCTTCTTCTCGAAATGGTGGTGGATCGGCGCCATCAGGAAGACGCGTTTGCCGGTGCGCTTGAAATAGGCGACCTGGATGATCACGCTCAGCGCCTCGACCACGAAGAGGCCGCCGACGATGGCCAGCACGATCTCGTGCTTGATGACCACGGCGATCATGCCCAGCGCGCCACCCAGCGCGAGCGAGCCGGTGTCGCCCATGAACACCGCCGCGGGCGGGGCGTTGTACCACAGGAAACCAAGCCCTCCACCGATCAGCGCCGCGACGAAGATCAGCAATTCCCCCGTTCCGGGCACGAAATGCAGGTCGAGGTAGCCGGCATAGTTATAGTTGCCGACGACGTAGGAGATGATCCCCAGGGTGGCCGCGGCGATCATCACCGGCATGATCGCCAGCCCATCAAGGCCGTCGGTCAGGTTCACGGCATTGGCCGCGCCCACGATCACGACCATCGCGAAGGGGATGAAGAAAAGCCCCAGGTGGATCAGCACGTTCTTGAAGAAGGGCACCGCCAGCGTGTTGGTCAGCGCCATGGGCTGCGCCTGCGTTGCGACGTAGCTCGCCACCGCGGCGATCAGAAGGCCGAGAAGAAAGCGCACCCGGCTCGAGACGCCCTTGGTGTTCTGCTTGGTCACCTTCTTCCAGTCGTCGGCGAAACCGATCGCGCCGAAGCCGAGCGTCACCCCGAGCGTGAGCCAGACCCAGACATTGTCGAGACGCGCCCAGAGAAGCGTCGCCACCGTCAGCGCCCCAAGGATCAGCATCCCGCCCATGGTCGGCGTTCCGGCCTTGGCGAAATGGGTCTGCGGCCCGTCGTCGCGGATCGGCTGTCCCTTCTTCTGGCGCATCCGCAGGAAATTGATCAGCGGCCGGCCGAAGATGAACCCGAAGATCAGCGCCGTGAAGAAGGCCCCGCCAGCCCGGAAGGTGATGTAGCGGAAAAGGTTCAGCACCCCCCCGCCGTGCGAGAACTGGCTCAGCCAATACAGCATCTATGTCGCCCTCCGGCCCTGAAGTGCGGCCGATTGCCCCAATTTCCTCAGCGCGTCAACCACGAGGCTGACCTTCGACCCCTTGGAGCCCTTCACCAACACGACATCGCCGGCGTCAACAAGGTGACGCGCCTCGCCCTCCATCTCGGCGGCGGTTTCACGCCAGAGGCCCCGCTGGCGGCGCGGCAGCACCTCCCACAGCGCCCGCATGCGGGGGCCAACGCAATGGATTTGCGCGACTTTCGAAAGCGCGGGATGATCGGCGATGGCCCGATGCAGCGCGAGTTCATCCGCGCCGAGTTCCAGCATGTCGCCAAGGATCGCGATCCGCCGTCCCTCGGCCACGCGGCCGACCCCGTGGACGGGGTCCGCCCCGCCCAGCACCTCGAGCGCTGCGGCGACCGAATCCGGATTCGCGTTGAAGGCATCGTCGATCAGGTCGAAGGCCATGCCCTCGGCCACCGCGTCCAGCTCGATGCGTTCGCGCGCGCCTCGGCCCTGCGGCGGCTCCCAGTGGCCAAGGTCGGTCGCGGCAAGCACGAGGTCGCAGCCAAGGGCGTCGCAGACCGCCAGCACCCCCACCGCGTTCAAGGCGAAATGGCGCCCGGCAGAGCGGACCTTGAACAAAAGCGGCTGCCCCTTCGCCAGCGCGCGCACGACCGTCGTGTCGCGCGCAACCTGAGCGTCCGTCATGCGGAAGTTCGCCTGCGCCGTCTCGCCGAAGGTGACGATGCGCGCGCCCACCTTGTCCGCCGCCGCCGTCAGGATCGACGTCACCGGCAGATCGCCATTGAGCACCGCGACCCCGCCCGGCTCCAGCCCCTCGACGATGGATGCCTTCTCGACCGCGATCCCCTCGATGCTGCCGAAGGCTTCCAGATGCGCCATGCCCACGGTGGTGACCATGGCCACGTCCAGCCGCGCGAGCCGCGCGAGCGGGGCGATCTCGCCGGGATGGTTCATGCCGATCTCGATCACGGCAAAGTCGGTCCCGGCGGGCATCCGCGCGAGCGTCAGCGGCACGCCCCAATGGTTGTTGTAGCTTGCTTCCGCCGCATGGACGCGCCCCTGTCCGCCAAGGACGGCCCGCAGCATCTCCTTGGTCGAGGTCTTGCCGACCGAGCCGGTCACCCCGACGACCTTCGCCTTGGTCCGGGCCCGCGCAGCGGCGCCCAGACGGCCAAGCGCGTCGAGGACGTCGGGCACGATCAGCAGCGGCGCCCCGTCATCCACCCCCTCCGGCACGCGGGACACAAGCGCGGCGGCCGCCCCCTTCGCCAGCGCCTGCGCCACGAAATCGTGCCCGTCCCGCACGTCTTTCAGCGCCACGAACAGATCGCCCGGTTGCAGCGTGCGCGTGTCGATGGAAACGCCCGTGGCCGAAAAGGCCTTGGTCGCGCGGCCGCCCGTGGCCGCGACGGCGTCTTCGGATGTCCATAGCGCGGTCATGCCCGTCCTCCATCCAGCGCGGCGACCGCGAGGCTCGCCTGTTCGACGTCGTCGAACGGATAGACGACGCCCGCAACGGTCTGCCCGCTTTCATGCCCCTTGCCCGCGATCAGCAGCGCATCGCCCGGGCCAAGCGCCGCCACGCCGCGCAGGATCGCTTCGGCCCGGTCGCCCACCTCCTGCGCGCCGGGGCAGGCAGCGAGGATGGCCGCACGGATCGTGGCGGGGTCTTCGCTGCGCGGATTGTCGTCCGTGACGATGCAGAGGTCCGCATTCGCCGCCGC
>JAGWVA010000011.1 GCA_028875855.1 Paracoccaceae bacterium | reverse complement strand
GAGGTCACGCCCTTGGCGAAGGTGATCATGTCGGGGGACAGCCCGAAGACCGCGCCCGAGGCGAAGACCTCGCCCAGCCGCCCGAAACCGGTCACCACCTCGTCGGCGATGAACAGGATGTCATGCGCACGGCAAAGCGCCTCCATCCGGCGCAGATAGCCCTCGGGCGGCACCACCACGCCGCCCGACGCCATGATCGGCTCGGCGATGAAGGCGCCGATGCGCGCGGCGCCCCGCTCCGCGATCACCGTGCGGAACTCCTCGATCAGATGGTCGGTGAAGGCCTCTACCGTCATGCCCACCGGGCGCCGGAACGGGTCCGGGCAGGAGAGACGGATCATCCGCTCGCCCGGCTGCTCCATCCAGTCCTGATCGCGCGGCCGCCCGTTCAGCGCCCCGGTCAGAAAGCTCGACCCGTGATAGGCGCGATCCCGCGTGACGATCAGCTTCTTCTCCGGCCGCCCGCGCAGATCGTTGAGAAAGAACATCAGCCGCAGCGCCGTTTCCACCGCCGAGGTGCCACCCGTGGTCAGGAACACCCGGTCGAGCGCACCGGGCGCGTGGCCTGCAAGCCGCTCGGCCAGTTCCAGCGCGGGCGCGGTCGTCGTGGACCAGGGCGACGCATAGGACAACCGCATCGCCTGATCGCGCATCGCATCGGCCAGTTCCACGCGCCCGTGGCCTGCGTTCACGCACCACATGCCCGCCGGCCCGTCGATCAGCCGCCGCCCGTCCTCGTGCAGGACATGAACGCCGTCGCCGTCATCCATCGCCCCGGGCGCATCCGTGCCGATCTTTCCGGCCGAGGGCCACGGCTGCACCAGATGCCGCCCCGCCGCCTCGCGCAGCCCTTCCAGACCATCCGCCATGATGCCCTCCCATGCGAATCCACAAATTCCTGATCTGTATTAACAAAATGACACGCATTTGAACAGTCATTCAAAATCGGACCGGCGATGCAGGCCGAATTTCGCCCTTTCACTCTGGCGGAAATATCCCGGGGTGCGGGGCAGAGCCCCGCTCCCGCGCCGGTCGCCTGGGATTGCGCCTCCGTTATCGACGCCGCGGCCCGGTCGCGGCGAACAGGTCCGGAAAGGCCGCCACCAGCCAGCCAACGGCCGCCTGCCGCGCTGCGTCTCGCGTCAGGCCCGTGTTCATCATCAGCCGGAACCACAGGCCTTCCAGCAGGGCGCAAAGCCCTTCGGCCAGGACCGCGGCCTGTGCCTCGCCCGCGATCCGGGCCAGAAGACCCTCGATCTCGCGTTGGTAGGCATCGTCGCGCGCGCCGCACAGGGCCTGATAGGTCGGGCGCGATTTCGCCTCGCCCCAGAAGGCGCACCAGGCGGCCAGTTTGCGCCGGGTGGCCAGCCTCGGGTCGAAATCGGCCTGCACGATGGCCCAAAGCCGCTCGGCCGCCGTCTCTCCGGCGCGGTCGCGCGCCGCCTGCCAATGCGCCGTATATTCGTCAGCCAGATGGGTCAGCGTCGCGACGAAGAGCTTTTCCTTGCTCTCGAAATGGAAGTTGACGATGCCGGCGGAAAGCCCCGCACCCTCGGCCACATGAGCCAGCGTGGTTTCGGCGTAGCCGCGCCGGGCAAGGCTGTCGATCGTCGCCTCGATCAACTGGCGCCGTCGCGTCTCCTTCGACGCCTTGCGTCCCGCACCCTCTCGGACCTCTGCCATGATCGCCCCCCACGCTCTCGTTTAGGGCGCGGCGCCTCTGCCCGCAAGGCTGGCGCCGAATCGCGCGCAGGCGCAGGATCGGGGGCGGCCTTGCGCCACATCAAGGATCAGACCGCCGTTCCGGGATAGGGAGCGCCATGACCCACGCCGCGCCCGAGACGTTTCACCTCGACGATCCCCGGTCCCTGCTGGCCGCGCTGCTGAACGCGGGCTACCGCGTCATCGGACCGCAGCCGCGCGACGGGGCGATCGTCTATGCCCCCCTGCCCACGCCCGAGGCGCTGCCGCGCGGGCTGGCCGAACGACAGGCCCCGGGCCATTACCGGCTCGATGAAACCGGCGGCTCGCGCTGGTTCGACACCACGGTCGGCCCGCAAAGCTGGAAGGGCTGGCTGTTTCCCGCGCGCCAGAAGCTGTTCGAGGCCGACCGCACGGGCGACGGCTTCACGATCACCGACGTGGCCAGTCAAGCGGCGCACGACTGGCCCAAGACCGCCTTCTTCGGTGTCCGCCCCTGCGAGATCGCGGCGATGGAGGTTCAGGACCGGGTCTTCGACAACGGCAGCTTCGCCGACCCCGGCTACGGCGCGCGACGCGACGCGACCCTGATCGTCGCCGTCAACTGCGCCCGCGCTGCCGATACCTGCTTCTGCGCGAGCCTCGATACCGGCCCCCGGGCGCAATCGGGCTTCGACCTTGCCCTGACCGAGTTCGAGGATGGCCGCGGCTTTCTGCTCGAGGTTGGCAGCGCCCGGGGGGCCGGGATCGCCGCGACGCTCGATCTCGCCCCCGCCAGCGACAGCCAGATCGCCGCCGCCCGCGCTGTCAGCGCCGCCACGGCCGCGACGCAGACGCGCAAGATGCCCGAGGGGATCGCCGCCACGCTGAAGGCCAATCCGGATCATCCGCACTGGGACGACGTCGCCAACCGCTGCCTTGGCTGCGCCAATTGCACGCTCGCCTGCCCGACCTGCTTTTGCACCGATGTGGAGGACGTCACCGACCTGACCGGCGATCATGCCGAACGCTGGCGGAGCTGGGACAGCTGCTTTTCCATCGACTTCACCCATGTCCACGGCGGCGCGGTCCGCCGCAGCGCCAAGGCGCGCTACCGCCAGTGGATGACGCACAAGCTGTCGGCCTGGCTCGACCAGTTCGGCACCTCCGGCTGCACCGGCTGCGGGCGCTGCATCACATGGTGCCCCGTCGGCATCGACATCACGGCAGAAGCCGCAGCCCTCTCCGTGCCACAGGAGCCCACACCATGACGATCCGCCGGTTCGACGACATCCTTGCCGCCCATCCGCTGTTCAAGGGCTTCGACGCCGACACCATCGCGCTGTTCGCAGGCTGCGCGAAGCATGAGCATTTCGCCCCCAGCAGCCGCATCTTCGCCGAAGGCGCGCCCGCCGATCGGTTCTTCATCCTGACCAAAGGCGACGTCGCGCTGGAAATCGCCACGCCGGAGCGCGCGCCTTTGATCGTCGAGACGCTGCACCCCGGCGACCTCTTCGGCTGGGCATGGATGACCCCGCCCTACCGGCACACCAACGATGCCGTGGCCCAGAGCGAGGTGCGCGCCATCAGCCTCGACGGAGCCTGCCTGCGCCGCAAATGCGAAGCGACGCCGGCGCTTGGCTACCGGATGTTCCAGGAATGGGTGCCCCATCTGATGACGCGCATCCGCGCGCTGCGGCTTCAGACGCTCGACCTTTACGGGGTGAAGGGCTGATCCATGGACCCGATGCTGCCGCGCCCCTTCCGCGTGATCCGCGCCAAGGCCGAGATCGCGGGCACCGCCACGGTCGATCTGGCGCCGGTGGACGGCCCCGCCCCCGCCTTCGCGCCGGGGCAGTTCAACATGCTCTATGCCTTCGGCGTGGGGGAAATCCCGGTCTCGATCTCGGGCGATGCGGGCCGGACCGGCATCATCACCCACACGACGCGCAGCGTGGGCCTGACCTCGGCCGCCATCGTCGCGCTGAAGGAAGGCGACATGGTCGGCCTGCGGGGGCCCTTCGGGTCGTCCTGGCCCGTGGCGGCGGCGAAGGGGCGGCACGCGCTTTTCGTGGCGGGCGGTCTCGGCCTCGCGCCGCTCCGGCCCGCGATCTATCACGTGCTCACCAACCGCGCGGATTACGCGGGCCTCACCGTGATCTACGGCGCCCGCGCGCCGGACGAGGTTCTGTATGAGACCGAGCTGAACGACTGGCGAAAGCGTCCGGACATGCGGGTCGAGGTGACGGTGGACCACGCCCGCCCCGGCTGGACGGGCCGCGTGGGCGTGGTGACGACGCTGATCCCCCGCGCGCTGGCGGGCGTCGATCCGTCACGCGTCGAGGCCTACATCTGCGGGCCGGAAATCATGATGCGCTTCACCGTCCAGACGCTCGAGGGCCTCGGCATCGGGTCGGACCGCTGCTGGATCTCGATGGAGCGCAGCATGAAATGCGCCGTGGGCTTTTGCGGCCATTGCCAGTTCGGCGGCGATTTCGTCTGCAAGGACGGCCCCGTCTTCCGCCACGACCGGGTCGCGGCCCGCATCGGTGTGAAGGAGCTTTAGGATGGCCAACCCCAAGCTTGCCGTGTGGAAATTCGCCTCCTGCGACGGCTGCCAGCTGACGCTGCTGGATTGCGAGGACGAGCTGCTGGAGATCGCCGGGCGGCTCGACATCGCCGAATTCCTCGAGGCCACATCCGGCTCCACCGGCGGGCCCTATGACATCTCGCTGGTCGAGGGGTCGATCACCACGGCCCATGACGCGGACCGGATCAGGGAGATCCGCGCCAGGTCCAAGGTGCTCATCACCATCGGCGCCTGCGCCACCTCGGGCGGCATCCAGAGCCTGCGCAACTTCGCCGACGTCAAGGAGTTCACGCGGCAGGTCTATGCGCATCCCGACTACATCTCGACCCTGGCCACATCGACCCCGATCTCGGATCACGTGACGGTGGATTTCGAGCTGCGGGGTTGTCCGGTCTCGAAACATCAGCTGCTGGACCTGATCACGGCCACGCTGGCAGGCCGCAAACCGCGGGTGCCGAAGACCGCGCAATGCACCGAATGCAAGGCGCGCGGCACCGTCTGCGTCACCGTCGCGCGCGGCGTGCCCTGCCTTGGCCCGGTCACGCAGGCGGGCTGCGGCAATCTTTGCCCCGCACACGGGCGGGGCTGCTATGGCTGCTTTGGCCCGAAAGAGGCCCCGAACCCCGCCGCGCTCTCGGACCGGCTTGCCGACCTTGGGCAGACCCCGCGCCAGATCCGCGACCTTTATCGCAGCTTCAACGCCGCCGCCCCCGACTTCCAGAGCGAAAGCCAGCGCCATGACTGAACGCAGGATCAAGGTGGACGCGCTTGCCCGGGTCGAAGGCGAAGGCGCGCTTTACGTGAAGCTGAACGGCGACGTGCTGGAAGCCTGCGAATTCCGCATCTTCGAGCCGCCCCGCTTCTTCGAGGCGCTGCTGCGCGGGCGCGACGCGCATGAGGCCCCCGACATCACCAGCCGCATCTGCGGCATCTGCCCCATCGCCTACATCATGTCCGCCAGTCAGGCGGTGGAACAGGCGCTTGGCCTGACCGTCAGCCCCGAGATCCACGCGCTGCGGCGGCTCATCTACTGCGGCGAATGGATTCAGAGCCACGTCCTGCACGCCGCCATGCTGCACGCGCCCGACTTTCTCGGCCTTCCCGACGTGATGGAGATCGCGAAGGCGGAACCCGATCTGGTGCGCAAGGCGCTGCGGCTGAAGAAGATCGGCAACACGCTGATGGAAACCGTGGGTGGCCGCGCGGTCCATCCGGTCAACACCCGCGTCGGCGGCTTCTTCCGCGCCCCCGACCGCGCGGCGCTGGAGGCGCTGCTGCCCGAACTGGACTGGGGCATTCAGGCCGCGCGCGAGATCGCTCTGGCCTTCGCGCGGTTCGATTTCCCCGAGGATGCGGGGGATTACCACTTCGTCTCGCTCATCCATCCCGAGGTCTATCCCATCGCCGAGGGGCGCATCGGATCGAGCCGCGGCCTCGATATCCCGGCGGAGGCCTTCAACGACCATTTCGCCGAACATCACGTCGCCCGGTCGAACGCGTTGCAGGGCCGGATGCGCGACGGCACGGCCTATCTCGTCGGTCCCCTGGCGCGCTATGCCAACAACTTCGCCCGCCTCTCGCCCACCGCGCAGGACACCGCCCGCGCGGCAGGGCTGGCGGAGGTCGAGCAGAACCCGTTCAAGTCGATCCTCATCCGCATGGTCGAGGTGCAATACGCCTGCGAAGAGGCCGCGCGCCTCATCCGTGGCTACTGCCCCCCCGATCCCGCCTTCGTCGAGGCCCCGCCCCGCGCGGGCGTGGGACATGCCGTGACCGAGGCGCCCCGCGGCATCTGCTATCACCGCTACGAGGTCGATGCCGAGGGCCGCATCCTTGCCGCTCAGATCGTGCCGCCCACGGCGCAGAACCAGCCGCAGATGGAGGCCGACCTCGCCCGTGTCGTGCGCGCCAACCTGCGGGCGGACGACGACGCCCTGCGCCATCGCTGCGAACAGACGATCCGGAACTACGATCCGTGCATTTCCTGCGCGACGCATTTCATCAAGCTGACGGTGGAGCGGTGTGAGGCGGCGTAAGCGGGGGTTTCACACCCCCGCACCCCCGTGGGATATTTCTCGACAGAAAATGGGGGAGCATGGAAAAGCTTCTGATCCTGGGCGTCGGCAATGCGCTGCGGTCGGACGATGGCGTGGGGCCCTACGTGGCGGCGCGGCTCGCGGCGGCGGGGTTGCCCGCGCGTGTGCATGAGGGCGACGGGACCGGGATCATCGACGCGATGTCGGGGGTCGGGGCGCTGGTGCTGGTCGATGCGACCCGCGGCGGTGCGGCGCCGGGCACGCGGGTGAGGCTAGATGCGCGCGCAGCCCCCCTGCCGGCGGCGTTCTTTCACTACTCGACCCACCGCTTCGGTCTGGCCGAGGCCGTCGAGACGGCCCGCGCGCTGGACCTTCTGCCGCCGGTGCTGATCGTCCATGGGATCGAGGGGGCGGACTTCGGCCCCGGCGAAGGGCTCAGCGCCCGGGCCGCGATGGCTGCCGGGGCGCTGGTGCAGGAACTCCGCACGGCCTACGGGCGGGCCTAGCGGGTCTTCTTCTTTTTCACGAAGGGCTCACGCTCGCCCGCCATGATCGAATCTTCCTGCATTTCCAGCCACATCGCGTTGACGACGGCAAATCCCGCAGCCAGCGGCAGGCCCAGCAACCAAGCGAAATACCACATCTTCCGCCCCTTTCTCAGTAAAGGCTGTGGCTGTGTTCAGCCACCTCGGTTTCGGTGACCTTGCCCCACAGGACCCTGTAAACCCAGGTCGTGTAGGCAAGGATGATCGGCACGAAGACCACCGCCACGACCAGCATGACGAACAGCGTCATGTGCGAAGACGAGGCGTTCCAGACCGTGAGCGAGCTTTTCGGATCGCTGGAGGACGGCAGGATGAAGGGAAACATCGTCAGCCCGACCGACGAGATGACGCCGATGATCCCGAGCTTCGAGAAGAGCAGCGTCGAGACCTCGGCCCCCCGCCGGAGCCCCGCCACCGCCAGCAGCATGCCCACGACACCGGCAACCGGCGCGATGGCGATCCAGGGGCGGGCGGCATAGGCGGCGATCCAGCTCCCGCCCTTGGCGGCCTCGGTCAGGAAGGGGTTCGACGCCCCGCCCGTCAGGACCGGCCCGACGAGGTGATAGCCCGCGATCCCGTAGGTCATCCAGACCCCGGCAAGGACGTAGCCTGCCACCGCGATCAGCCCGGTGACGCTGCCGATGGCGCGGGCGCGGGCGGCCACTGGCCCCTCGGCCTTCAGATTAAGCCAGGCCGCGCCATGGGTGATCAGCATCGTCAGCGAGACGATCCCCGAGAGCAGCGCGAAGGGATTGAGCAGCCCGAAGAACGTGCCCGTGTAGATCGACATCAGGTCGCCGTTGAAGTGGAAGGGCACGCCCTGGATCACGTTGCCCATCGCCACGCCGAAGATCAGGGCGGGCACGGCCCCGCCCACGAAAAGCGCCCAGTCCCAGGCCGCGCGCCAGGTCGCGTCATCGCGCTTGGAGCGATACTTGAACCCCACCGGGCGCAGGATCAGCGCGGCCAGCACAAGGAACATGGCAAGGTAGAAGCCCGAGAAGCTCACCGCGTAAAGCGGGGGCCAGGCCGCGAAGATCGCGCCGCCGCCCAGGATGAACCACACCTGGTTGCCTTCCCAGACCGGGCCCACCGTGTTGATCGCCACGCGCCGTTCCAGATCGGTCTTGCCGACGAAGGGCAGCAGCGCCCCCACGCCAAGGTCGAAGCCGTCGGTCAGCGCGAACCCCGTGAGCAGCACGCCCAGCAGCAGCCACCAGATGACGCGCAGCAGTTCGAAAGAGATCAGGTCATGCAGGATCATCGTGGTCACTCCGCGGGGTTGACGAACGGAAGGTTGCCGTCATGGGTGCGCAGGCGGTGTTCGTGAACCGACATCCAGCGCCGGGTTTCCTCGACGTCCTGATAGGGCCCCTTGCGGATGTATTTCACCATCAGCCCCATCTCGACGATGAAGAGCACCGTGTAAAAGGTCACGAAGCCCGCCAGAGTCAGCAGAAGGTCAAGGACGCTGAGGTGGCTCACCGACATCGCCGTGGGCAGGATGCCGTCCACCGTCCAGGGCTGGCGCCCGAATTCGGCGGTGAACCAGCCAAGCTCGGCGGCGATCCACGGCGCCGGGATCAGCAGCACGGCCAGCTTCAGCGCCCCGCGCGGGAATTTCATCGCCCGGAACGAGGCGCGGTAGAAGAAATATCCCAGCGTGAAAATGAAGATGAAGCCAAGCCCCACCATGATCCGGAACGACCAGAAGATCGGGAAGACCTGCGGGATCGTGTCGTTGGCCGCCGCCGTGATCTGGGCGGGCGTCGCCTGGCGCGGGTCATCCACGTATTTCTTCAGCAGGAAGGCATAGCCAAGGTCGGCCGAATGCGCGTCGAACTTCGCCTTGACATCGGGCGGGACCTTCCCCTTGTCGGCGCGATAGACCATCAGCGCGTCATAGGCGATCAGGCCCGAGACGATCTTTTGCCGGGTTTCCTGCACCAGATCGTTGATGCCGGGGATCTGGGTGTCCAGCGACCGGGTGCCGATCAGGCCCATGAGATAGGGGATCTTGACCGCCCATTTGGTCGTGTGGGTCGTCTGGTCGGGGATGCCGAAGGCGGTGAAGGGGGCGGGCGCGGGCTCGGTCTCCCACATCGCCTCGATCGCGGCCATCTTCATCTTCTGGTTCAGCGAGACGTCGTAGCCGCTTTCATCGCCCAGCACCACGACCGACAGCGCCGAGGCCAGACCGAAGGCCGAGGCGATGGCGATCGACCGGCGGGCCAGCTCGATATGGCGCCCCTTCAGCAGATACCAGGCCGAAACGCCAAGAACGAACATCGAGGCCGTCACGTAACCGGCCGAGACGGTGTGGACGAATTTGGCCTGCGCCACCGAGTTGAACACGACGTCGTAGAAGCTGGTCATCTCCATGCGCATCGACACCGGGTTGAACACGGCACCCACCGGATGCTGCATCCAGCCGTTGGCGATCAGGATCCACAGCGCCGAAAGGTTGGAGCCGATCGCGACGAGCCATGCCACCACGAGATGGGCGCGCGGGCTGAGCTTGTCCCAGCCGAAGAAGAACAGCCCCACGAAGGTCGCCTCGAGAAAGAAGGCCATCATGCCCTCGATCGCCAGGGGCGCGCCAAAGATGTCGCCGACATAATGGCTGTAGTAGCTCCAGTTCATGCCGAACTGGAATTCCATCGTTATCCCGGTTGCCACGCCAAGCACGAAGTTGATGCCGAAGAGCGTGCCCCAGAATTTCACCATCTGCTTCCAGATGGGGCGACCCGTCATCACATAGACCGTCTCCATGATGGCGACGATGATCGACAGGCCCAGCGTCAGGGGCACGAACAGGAAGTGATAAAGGGCTGTCATCGCGAATTGAAGGCGAGACAGCTCCACGAGCGAGATATCCATTGCAGGTCTCCGTTGGCGCCAGAAAACATGTGTCGGCGACTCACGATATGAGCCTGATATAGATCGTATCGCATTTCTCGCATTTGATCGGGATCAAATGCCGCATCCGCGACGCATCATTTCTGCGTGGGCGAGGCTGCGACAAATGCGCCCCCGAAAGGTGCGGCTTGCGCGGGCACGCCTTGGGTCAGACGAGGCGCTGCACGCGGTTCGCCCAGCCCAGTTCCACCGCGCGGTGCGAGGCGGTCAGGATCGCGGCATCGGGCAGGAAGGCGCGGATGCCCGACAGAACCTGCCGTGCCGTGGCCGTATCCAGCCCCTCTGTCGGCTCGTCCAGAAGCAGCACCGCCGGGCGGCGCAAGAGCGTGCGCGCCAGGGCCAGACGGCGGGATTCCCCGCCCGAAAGGCCCGCGCCGCCTTCGCCCAGACGCGTCTCGAGCCCGCCCTTTGCCCGGATCACCTCGTCGAGGGCCGCGGCCTTCAGCGCGGCCCAGGCCTCGTCCTCTGTCAGACCGTCGCGGGACAGCGACAGGTTGTCGAAGACGGTTCCGGCGACCAGCGCCGTGCGCTGCGGCATCAGGGCAAGCCGCGCGCGCAGCTCTGGCTCGCGCAGTGCGGCAAGTGGGGTGCCGGCCACGCGGACCTCGCCCGTCTCTGGCAGCAGAAGGCCCGCCGCCACGAACAGCAGCGTGGATTTCCCCGTTCCGCTCGGCCCCACGACGGCGACCGTCTCGGCGCGCGCGACGCCGATCGACAGATCGGTGAAGATCGGCCGTTCGGCGCCCGGACGGCGGTAGGTCAGGCCCGACAGGATCAGCCCGCCCTCGGCGGCGGCGGGCGAAGCCCGAGGCGTCCCGCGCTCGGGCGCGGCGGCCTCCATGATCCGTCCGGCGGCGTCCTGCATCCGGCCCAGATCGGCCATGCCCCGCCGCAGCGCGGGCGTGATCTCGGCAAGACCAAGCGCCACGAAGACAGCCAGCGCCGCCGCAGCCGGCAGGACCTTGCCCCCCGCCACCAGCGCGCCGCCAAGCGCCATCGCCCCCGCCATCGCCGCCGCCGCCACCAGCGCAAGCGCCAGCCCCGCGCCGCGATCCACCCTGTCCTGCCGAAGCGCGGCGGCACGGGCGGCCCGATCCTCTGCCAGCACGCGCCCGCGCTGGTCAGCCATGCGCCCGTGCACGATCAGTTCGGTCCGCGCGCGGATCAGGTCGATCGCCTCGCGCCGCAGCGCCTGCCCCGCGCGCTCGGCGGTGACCGACGGATCGCGCCCGGCGCGGGCGGTGAGCATCAGCACAAGCCCGCCGCCCAGAAGAAAACAGCCCACCACCCAGAGCGCCACCGCAAGCGATACGGTCAGCCAGATCAGCGCGAAGGCCAGCGCCAGCGTCAGCACCGCGCCGGGGATCGGCAGCACCAGCCGCAGCGCCACCCCGTCAAGTGCGTCCACATCCGCCGTCATCCGGTTCAGCGCCGTCGCCCCGCGCAGCCGCAGCATCGCGTCAAGCCCCGCCGCCGCCTGCCGCCGCATCAGGTCCACGCGCAGCGCGGCAAGGGCGCGCAGGGTGGCGTCATGGCTCAGCACACGCTCGCCGTAGCGCGCGGCGGTGCGGGCGATGGCAAGGCCGCGCACCCCGGCAGCCGGACCGAAGACATTGAAGACAAGGCCAGCCCCGGCCAGTCCCGCGGCCCCCGCCGCCGTGATGAACCAGCCCGACAGGCCCAGAAGCGCCGCCCCCGCCACCAGCAACGCCACCTGAAGGACCGCGCCCAGCGTCAGGGTCGCGGGCCGCGCCCGGGCGATCCGGCCCCATGCCTGCCAGAGCGCGCTCATGCCAGCGTCACCTCGCGCCCCATCGCCTCGATCAGCCGCGCATCGTGGGTGGCGACGATCAGCGTCACGCCCGTCGTGCTCAGCGCCATCAGCGCCGCGGTGACGGCATCCGCGGTCTCGGCGTCGAGATCGGCGGTCGGCTCGTCCGCCAGAAGGACATCGGGCGCCGCGGCGAAGGCACGGGCCAGCATCAGGCGGCGCGCCTCGCCGCCCGAGATGCCGCCGCCGGTCTCTCCCAGCCGCGCCTGAAGCCCGCCGGGCAGCGTGGCCACGACGTCCTCGGCCCGCGCCGTCCGAAGGGCCGGGCCGAGGTCTCCGCCCCACCCGCGCAGGTCAAGGTTCTCGGCCAGCGTCCGGTCAAGGAAGTGCGGCGCCTGCCCGACCCAGGCGAGGCGCGCGCGCCAGGCATCGGCATTCGCCTCTGAAAGCGGAGCCCCCGCCACCCGGATCGCGCCCGCGTCAAGCTGCACGAGGCCCGCCAAGGCCGCCAGCAGCGTGGACTTTCCCGCCCCGCTCGGCCCCGTCACGGCCACCCTGTCCCCGGGCTCAAGCGTCAGGTCCGGCAACCGCACACTGCGGTTGCCGCGCCGGACGCTGGCCCCCGTGACGACGATCGTGGCGGGCCCCGGGAGGGCCGCGACCGCCGCCCCCGTGCCAAGCGCCCCGTCGGGCGCCTCCGCTTCGGCCGCGGCAAGCTCTCCGGCCACCGCAAGCGCGGCCGCCCGGTCATGCCAGGCCGCCGCCACGTCGCGCAGCGGCTGAAAGAATTCGGGCGCGAGCAGCAGCACGAACAGCCCCGCCTGCATCCCGAGAGGCCCCGACCATGTGCCGAAGCCGATGGAACCCAGCAGGCTGAAGCCCACATAGACCGCGATCATCGCAACCCCGAGCGACGAGAACAGTTCCAGCACCGTCGAAGACAGAAAGGCGATCCGCAGCACCGCCATCGTGCGCGCCCTCAAACCCTCGGCCCGGGCCTCGAAATCGCGGGCGATGCGGGCGCCCGCATCCAGCAGGCGGATATCGACCAGCGCGCCCAGACGATCCATCAGCAGCGCGTTCAGATCCCCGATCTCGGCCATCTGCTTCGCGCTCGCCTCCTTCGCGGCCATGCCGATCAGCGCCATGAAGACCGGGATCAGGGGGCCCGCGACCAGCAGCACCAGCGCCGCCGCCCAGGAAACGGAAAGCGTCAGCGCCAGCAAAATCGGCGGAAGCACCGCCATGCGAAATTGCGCGGGCCGGTAGCGCGTCAGATAGGGCATGAGCATCGGCAGCTTTTGCGCGATCAGCGCGCCGACCTCGGCCGAGGCCGGGCCGCCTGCCGCGCGACGGCTCTCGCGCGCGATGAGCCCCGCGCGTTCGGCGGCGACGATGCGGTCCGCAGCCGCAAAGACGATGGCCCCCGCCCGATGGTCGATGAGCGCGCGCGCCGCGGCCAGCACGAAGAAGAGCACCGCCGCCGCCATGGCCGATCCGGGGGTGCCCCGCTTTTCGATCCAGCTTGCGATGAGGCCGGATATGACCAGCGCCTGCAACGGCCAGATCAGCCCCGCGGCGATGTTGAGAAGGCCCGCGATCCGGAAGGCCGACGATGCGCCCGCCTCCAGCGCGTCGAGACGTTCGACATCGGCGGATCGCGCGCGGCGGCGGCGTGCCGTCGGGGCGGTGATCTGGCCGCCCTCCGCCTCCGCGCTCATGCGGTCAGCCTTTCGCCGCGGCCAGCGCCTCGATCTGGGCGCGCAGCCCGCCCAGCTGGTAGCCGAAACGCGCGGGCAGGCCGATCAGCTCATCCGTCGGCATCCGCCCCGCCTGGCTCAGCGCCCAAAGCACCGACGAGCGGTTCCCCGAGGCGCAATAGGCCAGCACCGGCCCCGCGGAGTCGGCGATCGCCCGGCCCTGAAGCTCCACGATATCCAACGTGAGATTGCCATGGCTCAGCGGATTTTCGACGAAGGTCATGCCCGCCGCCTCGACCGCCTCCCGCATCCGGTCGGCATGCAGTTCGGGCGGAATTTCCATGTCCGGCCGGTTGCAGATCACCGTGGTGTACCCGGCCGCGCGGATCGCGGCGGCGTCTTCGGGCATGATCTGCGGAGAAACGGCGTAGGTCTCGGTAAGCGGGCGGATGTCCATGCGTTGTCCTTCGGCTTTCCCCGGCAGCGGACCGGGCGGTCAGATCGTATCCAGTCGCCCGCCCGGTGGAAAGCCCGTCTCATGCACGGTCGCTTACAATCCGTTGACGGGCACCTTGAGATAGCTCCGCCCGTTGTCCTCGGGTTCGGGCATGTGGCCGGCGCGCATGTTCACCTGAAGCGAGGGCACGATCAGCCGTGGCATGCCCAGCGTCGCGTCTCGCGCCTGCCGCATGCGGACGAATTCCTCTTTCGTCTTTCCGGCGAGGTGGACGTTGCGGGCCTTCTGCTCGGCCACCGTCGTCTCCCAGGCGAAGGTCTCGCGGCCGGGGGCCTTGTAGTCGTGGCCCACGAAGATGCGCGTGGCCTCCGGAAGGCCGAGGATCTTCTGCATGGAATCGAACAGCATCTCGGCCGAGCCGCCGGGAAAGTCGCAGCGCGCCGTGCCGTAGTCGGGCATGAACATCGTGTCGCCCACGAAAGCCGCATCGCCGATCACGTAGGTCAGGCAGGCCGGCGTATGGCCGGGCGTGTGCAGGACGTCGCCGCGAAGCTGACCGATGTGGAAGCTGTCGCCCTCGCGGAACAGCCGGTCGAACTGGCTGCCGTCGCGGCGAAAGCGGGTGCCCTCGTTGAAGACCTTGCCGAAGGTCTCCTGCACCACGGTGATGCGGTCGCCGATTCCGATCTTGCCGCCCACCCGTTCCTGAATGTAGGGCGCGGCCGAAAGGTGGTCGGCATGGACATGGGTTTCCAGGATCCAGTCCACCGTCAGCCCCTGATCCTTGATCCAGGCGATCACCGCATCGGCCGAGCGGGTGTCCGTCCGCCCCGAGGCGTAGTCGAAGTCCAGAACGGAATCGACCACCGCGCAACGCGTGCCCGCGGGATCGCGCACGACATAGGTGATCGTGTTGGTGGCGTCGTCGAAAAAGGCCTTCACCTCGGGCGTCATCGTTCCCTCCTGCCGGTTGCGACCACAATATGGGATTTCGAAAACACATATCAACGAAGGAATATCTTTACCGCCAATCGCCCCGGGCGGTCGCCGCGCCGGGGCCTGCGGGTTTGACTTGTGTCAATGCGGGGTCGGCCCGCGCTTTCTAGGGTGGCCGGACGCACAGGAGGCCCCCGATGACGCCAATCGCCACCCGCAAGGCCCAACTCGAAGCCCGACTCGCCGATCTCGAGGCGCGGCTTGCCGGGATCGACACCGAGCTTGACACCCACAACTCCGCCGACTGGGAGGAGCTTGCGACCGAACGCGAAGGCGACGAGGTGCTGGAGACGATGGGCCTGTCCGGCCAGATCGAGATCCGCATGATCAAGGCCGCGCTCGCGCGCATCGATGCGGAAGACTACGGCCATTGCGTCACCTGCGGCGAGAAGATCGCGGACGCGCGGCTGGATCTGCTGCCCTATACGCCCTTTTGCAGCAAATGTGCGCCCTGACGCCCCGCCTTCGCACGCCGCTTGCCCTGCCCTTTTCCAATCTCCCTCAAACGATGACCTGCCATGATCCACGCTGACCAAAGCCGCTTTGCCGGTGCCCTTTCGCCTCAGCCCGCGCCGCGCCCCCGCAGGGAGGCGCTTGCCCGGCTTCGGGCCGAACTGATCGGCCTCAGCGCGATCCTGCCGCCCGCGGCCGGACCGGGTGCGGAGCGGGTCCGACAGGACAGTGCGACCGCGGCAGCGGGTCTTTGCCGTAGCGCCTGAAAAATCGGCGCGGATGGCCCGTCGCGGATCGGCGGCACCTTGCCAAACCCCTGTTTTGCCTTGTTAATGAGGGCATGACAGGACAGCCCACTTCTTTCGGCCAGAAACAGGTGCCCGCTGGCGGCACCGGGCCGCGCGGCGGCGCGGCGATGGCCGGCACCGTCGCGCGGGCAACGCGGGGGCGGGTTGCGCTTCTGACGCTCGACAATCCGCCGGTCAACGCGCTTGGCGCCGCGCTGCGCGACGATCTGGCCGCCGCGCTGGATGCGGCCATCGAGGATGCGGCCGTTGGGGCCATCGTCATCGCCGCGGCCGGGCGCACCTTTCCGGCCGGCGCGGACATCCGCGAATTCGACGCAGAGGCGCGCGGGATCGCGCTTCCCGACCTGTGCGATCGGATCGAGGCCGCGCCCAAACCGGTCATCGCCGCCCTGCACGGAACGGCGCTTGGCGGCGGGCTGGAACTGGCCCTGGCCGCCCATGTCCGCATCGCGCTGGCCTCTGCACGGCTGGGTTTTCCCGAGGTGAAGCTTGGCCTGCTGCCCGGGGCGGGCGGGACGCAGCGCACCCCGCGGCTGATCGGGGCGGAACAGGCCTTGCGGCTGATGATTTCGGGCCAGCGGATCGGCGCGGCCGAGGCGCTGGCCATGGGCCTGATCGACGGAGTCGTCGAAGAGGGTCTGACCGAGGCCGCCATCGCGCTTGCGGCCGATCTGGCCGCCGAGGGCAAACCGCCGGTTCCCACGCGCGCGCGCCGCACGGGGTTCCGCGACCCCGTTCTTTACGCCCGGATCATTGCCGCCGCGCGCGAGGCGCCCCGCAACGCACGGCTGCCCGCGCCCGACCGCATCGTCGATTGCGTCGAGGCGGCCCTGCTTCTGCCCTTCGACGCGGGGCTCACCTTCGAGCGGACGGCCTTTGCCGATCTTCTGACATCGCCCGCCGCCAAGGGGCTGCGCCATGCCTTCCTGGCCGAGCGCCTTCTGCGCCACACGCCCGAGGCGGGCCTCGCGCCAAGGCCCGTGGCGCAGGTGGGCGTTGTGGGCGGCGGGCCGGTCGGCGCCGGTCTTCTGGCGGCGCTTCTCGGGGCCGGGCTGCGCGCCACCCTGATCGAGGCCGACCGCGACGCGCTGATCGCGGGGCTGGAACGCATCGCCACCCTGCACGAGGCAGAGGTGGCGGCAGGTCGCCTGACGCCCGAGGCGCGGGATGCCGACTGGGAACGCCTTGCGGGGTCGGTCGATCCCGCGCGTCTGGCCGGGGCAGAGGCGATCCTCGATCCCGGCGAAGCGCCACAGGCGAGCCTTGCGCTTGCCGATGCGCTGGCCGCCAGCCTGACGCCCGGCGCGGTCCTTGCCTTGGGCGATCCCGCCTCGCCGTTGTGGGCCGCCGCCGCAAGCCTTGGCCGGGCCGGGGACGCGATCGGCCTTGCCGTGACCGAGCCGTCCCATGTCGCGCCGCTCGTGGACCTGTGCCCCGCCCCGGCAACCGCGGCCGAGACGACGGCCACCGTCGCCGCGCTTCTGCACAGGGTCGGCAAAACGGTCCTGCGCAGCGCGAATGGCACCTTCGTGCTGGAAAGCCTGCGGGCTGCCGGGCGGCGCGCGCTGCGGCGGGCCGCCGAGGCCGGTGCCGCGCCCGAGGCCCTCGAGGCCGCGCTGCGGGATTTCGGCTTCGCCCTTGGCGCGCGGCCCTTCGGCGCCCTGCCCGCAACCGCAGTCTCCGACACGTCCCCATCCGGCGAGCGGATCGCCGAGGGCTGCCTGCTCGCGCTGATTGCCGCCGGCGCGCGGCTTGTCGCGGCGGGCGTGGCCCTGCGCCCCTCCGACGTCGATGTCGCCGCCACGCTCGGCCTTGGTTTTCCACGCTGGCGTGGGGGGCCCATGCACATGGCGGACGAGCGCGGCCTGCTGCAAGTCCGCAACGCGCTGCTGGCGCTGGCCGCGGAGGATGCGGATCTTTGGTCGCCCGCCGCGATCTTCGATCACCTGATCAAATATGGCGAGAGGTTTCGCGACCTTGACGGGGGCAAGTCCGCCTGAGCGGATCCGGGCAAGCCGGAACAGCAGCAGACAGAGATATCTTGCGAACCCGATCATCGGCGCCCTTCCCCGGTCAGATCGTCGCCAGCCTGCGCCAGACGCCTTTCGATCCGGTTAACGCCCGGCCGCGCTCTTCCCTCCTGCGCGGCAATCGGGCATATCTCGGGCAGCAAACGAGGTGAGACATGCACGACATCCGCGCGATCCGCGAAAATCCCGCCGCTTTCGATGCCGCCCTGGCCCGCCGCGGTCTTTCGCCCCTGTCGGCCGACGTGCTTGCGATCGACGAGGCGCGGCGCGCGAAGATCCTTGCAGCCGAAACGGCGCAGGCCGCGCAGAACGCAGCCTCCAAGGAAGTCGGCGCGGCCAAGGCTGCCGGCAACGACGCCGAATTCGAACGTCTGCGGGCGCTTGTGGCCGAGAAGAAGACCGAGATCGCCCGGCTGACAGAAGAGGCCGCCGCCGAAGACGTGCGTCTTCGCACCCTTCTGATGACGCTGCCCAACAGCCCGCTGGACGATGTGCCCGATGGCAAGGACGAGGCGCAGAACGTCGAGCTGCGCCGCTGGGGCAGCCCACGCGATTTCGCCTTTGCCCCGAAAGAGCATTTCGAGATCGCGGGCGCGAAACCCGGCCTCGATTTCGAGACGGCGGCGAAGCTTTCCGGCTCGCGCTTCGTGATCCTGCGCGGCGCGGTCCTGCGCGTGCACCGCGCGCTCGCGCAGTTCATGCTCGACACCCATGTCGAAGACCACGGCCTGACCGAAACCTGGACCCCCGTTCTGGTGAAGGACGAGGCGATGTATGGCACCGGTCAGCTGCCCAAGTTCGCCGAGGACAGCTATCAGACCACGAACGGCTGGTGGCTGATCCCGACCTCCGAGGTCACGCTGACCAACACGGTGGCGGGCGAGATCCTGGACGAGACGCAGCTTCCGATCCGGATGACTGCGCATACCCAGTGCTTCCGCTCCGAAGCCGGCAGCGCGGGCAAGGACACGGCCGGCATGCTGCGCCAGCACCAGTTCGAGAAGGTCGAGATGGTGTCGATCACCACGCCCGAGACCAGCCGCGCCGAACACGAACGCATGACCGGCTGCGCCGAGGCGATCCTGCAGAAGCTGGGCCTGCCCTATCGCGTGATCGTTCTGTGCACCGGCGACATGGGCTTCGGCGCGACCCGCACCCATGACCTCGAGGTCTGGCTGCCCGGTCAGAACACCTACCGCGAGATCAGCTCGGTCTCGGTCTGCGGCGATTTCCAGGCCCGGCGGATGAACGCGCGCTTCCGCCCGGCGGCGGGCGGCAAGCCGGAATTCGTCCACACGCTGAACGGATCGGGCCTTGCCGTCGGACGCTGCCTGATCGCGGTGCTGGAAAACGGCCAGCAGGAAGACGGCTCGATCGACCTGCCCGAGGCGCTGCGCCCCTATCTCGGCGGCAAGACGCGCATCTCGCCCGAGGGCGCGCTGGTCTGAGGACCGGCCCGGCGCGGCAGGGGACGACTGCTGCGCGGGGCCGAAATCCTTCAGCGCCGGCCCGGCCCGTGACAGAGGAGGCGGGCCCGGCCAGCCGGGGTCAAGGGTTCTTGGTCATGGCGGCAGCAATCCCCTGGCCCACCTGGGTCACGGGTCTGCCGATCTCGCTGACCGCGGTTCCCGCCAGAACGACGACGAGGGCGGTCAGCACCACCCAATCCACTGTCACCGCGCCGCCGTCTTGCCGCAGAAAAGTGTAGATACGCTTGGTCAACATTGGTCGCTTCCTTCTGTCCGGCGTGGCCCTTTGCCCCCGGGAATGGTGCGAAATGACCAGAAAATCGCGCGCAAAATGAGGCATTGTCCTTTCATATCAACGATATAAAGAACGTCTCCCGCCTATCTTCCGCGCGCCCCATAACCTTTCGAGGATGGCGGCGCACCCTTGTGCCTGGCCGGCGCTTGCGGTTTTCTCGCCGCGAAGGAGCCCGACATGACCCTGCCCCGCATCGCGCAATCGCCCACCGATCCCGCGTTCGTCCAGAACCCCTACGCCTTCTATGACCGCGCCCGGGCCTCGGGAAAGATCGTGTTCTGGGAGGATTACGGGCTGCCCGCCGTCACCTCTTATGCCGCGGTCAACGCGATCCTGCGCGACCGCCGCTTCGGCCGCGAGATCCCGCCGGAGAAGCGCCGCCCGATCCCCGCCCATCAGGCCCCCTTCTACGCGGTCGAGGCCCATTCCATGCTGGAACTGGAACCCCCGCGCCACACGCGGCTGCGCAGCCTCGTGCTGCGGGCCTTCACCTCGCGCCGCATCGCCGCGCTCGAACCCGAGATCGCGGACCTGACGCATACCCTGATCGACCGCTTCCCCGATGGCCCCTTCGACCTGATGCCCGGCTTCGCACGGCTGATCCCGGTCATCGTCATCGCCCGCCTGCTGGGCGTGCCCGAAGACATGGCCGATCAGCTTCTCAACTGGTCGAACGCGATGGTGGGCATGTATCAGGCCCGCCGGACGGTCGAGATGGAACAGGCCGCGTCGGATGCGGCAACCGCGTTCGCGGAGTTTCTGCGCGGCTACGTCGAAGAACGCCGTGCCCGGCCCGCCGACGACCTGATCACCCACCTGATCGCGGCCGAGGAAGCGGGCGAGACGCTTTCGACGGACGAGTTGATCACGACCTGCATCCTGCTGCTGAACGCCGGCCACGAGGCCACCGTGCATTCGCTGGGCATCGCCGTGAAGACGCTGCTGGAACAGAAGGTTCCCCGCGCCGCCCTCGCGCCCGAGCGGATCGGGGCGACGGTCGAAGAGGTGCTGCGCTTCGACCCGCCGCTGCATCTCTTCACGCGCCATGCCTATGACGACATCGAGGTGATGGGCCACACCTTCCGAAAGGGCGAGGAGGTCGCCCTGCTGCTCGCCGCCGCCAACCGCGATCCCGCCGCCTACGACCGACCCAACCGCTTCGATCCGGCGCGCCCCGAGAAACCCAACCTCAGCTTCGGAGCGGGCCTGCATTTCTGCGTGGGCGCGCCGCTCGCGCGGCTGGAACTTCAGGTGGCGCTGCCGATCCTGTTCGACCGCCTGCCCGGCCTGACGCTTTCGGGCAAGCCGCGCTATGCGGATGTCTATCATTTCCACGGGCTCAAGGCCCTGACGGTGAACCCGGCCTGAGCCGCGGTCGCGGGGGCGGAGCCCCTCGCCGCCTAGAGCGGCAGCACGGTTGTGGACTTGATCTCTTCCATCGAGAGCAGCGCCGTGACGTTGTAGATCCGCACCTCCGAGATCAGCGCCTGATAGAACGTGTCATAGGCGCGCGCATTGGCGACGCGGACCTTCAGGATGTAGTCGATGTCTCCGGCCAGCCGGTGCGCCTCGAGCACCTCGGGGCGCGAGCGCAGCGCATGGAGGAATTTCTTCTGCCATTCCGCCTCGTGCTCCGACGTGCGGATGAGAACGAAGAAGCAGGCCTCGAGCCCGAGCGCCTCGGCATCCAGCAGGACGGTCTGGCGAGTGATCAAACCCTGCTCCTTGAGGCGGCGAATGCGATTCCAGACCGGGGTCTTGGACGAGCCCACCTTGCGGGCAATATCGTCCAGCGACTGGCTGGCATCCTCCTGCAGTTCGGTGAGGATTTTCCGATCCATCTCATCGAGCCGGGCCGCCATTCCTGATCCCTCCGGGTTTTGGAACACTGTTTTACTATGACGCCATCACGCAAACCAACGTCCTTGTTTGCCAGAGCGTATGGCGCACATATGGGACAAAATTCTATATTGAGGCAAGACAAAACTGGATTGCCGCCATGAACCACTTCCCGATCTTCCTGTCCGTCGCAGATCGCGCCATCGCTGTTGCGGGCGGGGGCGAGATCGCGCTGGCAAAGCTGCGCCTGATCCTCAAGACGCGCGCGCGGGTCGCGGTGTTTTCGCCCGCGCCGGAACCGGAGGTCGCAGCGCTGGCCGAGGCGGGCCGCATCGCGCTTTACCGCCGCGCCTTCGGGCCGGGCGACGCCGTGGGCGCGGTGCTGGTCTATGCCGCGACAGGGGATGCCGAGGCGGATGCATGGGTTGCCGCGATCGGGCGCGCCGAGGGGGCGATGGTCAACGTGGTGGACAACCTCGAGGCGTCGGATTTCATCACGCCGGCGATTGTGGACCGTGACCCGGTCGTCGTTGCCATCGGAACCGAGGGCGCGGCCCCCGTTCTGGCCCGGCAGGTGAAGGCCGGGGTGGAGGCGCTTTTGCCGCCGACGACGGGTGTACTTGCGAGGATCGGCAAGGCCTTTCGCCCGCAGGCGGAGGCTTTGCCGCAGGGCGCCGCGCGCCGGGCCTTCTGGGCGGACTATTACGACGAGGTCGGCCCCCGTGCACTGGCCGACGGGGGCGAAAAGGCCGTGGCGGAGGCGCTGGACGCCCTGCTCGCCCGCCACCTTGCGCGCAAGGCGGCGCCGGGTCATGTGGACCTCGTTGGCGCAGGTCCGGGCGATCCCGAGCTTCTGACGCTGAAGGCGCGCCGCGCGCTCGACCGGGCGGACGTGGTGATCCATGACCGGCTGGTCTCGCCCGCGATCCTCGATCTCGCCCGGCGCGAGGCGCTGGTGATCGACGCGGGCAAGGAAGGCTTTGGACCGCACATGCCGCAGGCGGCGATCAACGCGCTGATGGTGGACCACGCCGCCCGCGGCGCCCATGTGGTGCGGCTGAAATCCGGCGATCCGGGCGTCTTCGGTCGTCTGGACGACGAGCTGGAGGCGCTGGAGGCGGCGGGCATCGGGTGGACCATCGTGCCCGGCATCACCGCCGCTTCGGCGGCCGCCGCGACCATCGGGCAGGGCCTGACGCGGCGCGGCCGCAACCGCGCGCTGCGGTTCCTGACCGGGCATGACGTGCAGGGCTTTGCCGATCAGGACTGGCGCGGGCTGGCCCAGCCCGGCGCGGTCGCCGCGATCTACATGGGCAAGCGCGCCGCGCGGTTCCTTCAGGGCCGCCTGATGATGCATGGCGCGGCTGCCGACACACCCGTCACGGTGGTCGAGAATGTCTCGCGCCCCGATCAGCGCGTGATCGGCTGTCGCCTCGCTGCCCTGCCCGAGGTCACCGCCGGCCTGACCGGCCCCGCCGTCCTTCTTTACGGCCTCGCCCCGCGCGCGGCCGAAGCCCACCTGCCCCAAGTTCAAGAGGCCCTGTCATGAGCCGTCACTTCACCCCCAAAGTCGTCACCGCGAATGCGCTGATCGAGGGCGATGTCGTCTATCTCACCGCCGACGACCGCTGGACGCGCCAGCACCACGAGGCCGAGCTGATCGAAGACGAGGCCCATGCCCAGCTGCGCCTGCTGACCGCGCAGGCCCAGAAGAACCTCGTCGTCGGGGCCTATCTGGCCGATGCGAAGCCCGGCGAGGCCGGACCCGAGCCGGTCCACTTCCGCGAGGTCTTCCGCACGCGCGGCCCGTCCAACTACGTCCACGGCAAGCAGGAGGGCGCGCTGAATGTATAACTACACCGAGTTCGACGAAGCCTTCGTGCGGGCGCGCGTGGCGCAGTTCAGCCAGCAGGTCGCCCGCCGCATCGACGGCAGCCTGACCGAGGATGAATTCCGCCCGCTGCGCCTGATGAACGGTCTCTATCTGCAGCTTCATGCCTACATGCTGCGGGTGGCGATCCCCTACGGATCGCTGGACAGCCGCAAGATGCGCCAACTCGCCCATATCGCGGACACATGGGACAAGGGCTACGGGCACTTCACCACGCGGCAGAACATCCAGTTCAACTGGCCGAAGCTTTCGGACGTGCCCGCGATCCTGTCGGCGCTGGCCGATGTGGGGATGCATGCGATCCAGACCAGCGGGAACACGATCCGCAACGTGACCGCCGACCATTTCGCCGGCGCCGCGGCGGACGAGATCGACGACCCGCGCCCGATCGCGGAACTGTTGCGGCAATGGTCCACGGATCATCCGGAATTCCAGTTCCTGCCGCGCAAGTTCAAGATTGCCATCACCGGCAGCCCGCACGACCGCGCCGTGACCAAGGCGCATGACATCGGCCTGCGCATGGTGCGCAACGCTGCGGGCGATCCGGGGTTCGAGGTGATCGTGGGCGGCGGCCTGGGCCGGACGCCGCTGATCGGCCATGTCGTGCGTCCATTCCTGCCGCAGGCCGACCTGCTGCCTTACGTCGAGGCGGTGCTGAGCGTCTATAACCTGCTGGGCCGGCGCGACAACAAATACAAGGCGCGCATCAAGATCACCCTGCACGAGACCGGCGCCGAGGCGCTGACCGCGATGATCGAGGAACGCTTCGCCGAGCTGCGCCGCGCCTATGACGGCACCGACCAGACGCTGTTGCAGGAGATCCGCGCGGCCTTCAGCCATCCGGTCTTCAAGACCGCCCCGACCGAGGCGCATTACAACGCGCAGGTCAACGATCCGGCCTATCGGTCTTGGGCGGACACCAACCTTGTGGCCCACCGCAACCCCGATTACGCCATCGTTCAGGTCAGCCTCAAGGCGCATGGCGCGACGCCGGGGGATGCGACCTCGGACCAGATGCGGGTGCTGGCCGATCTTGCCGAATTCTTCGGACATGACGAGATCCGCATCAGCCACGAACAGAACGTCATCCTGCCGCATGTCCACAAGGGCGACCTGCCCACCGTGCATGCGATCCTGAAGAAGGCGGGGCTGGCGACGGCGAACGTGGGGTTGATCTCGGACATCATCGCCTGCCCGGGGATGGATTATTGCAGCCTGGCCACCGCGCGGTCGATCCCCGTCGCGCAGGCCATCGCCACGCGGTTCGACGAGCTGGATCTGGAACACGAGATCGGCCCGCTCAAGATCAAGATCTCGGGCTGCATCAATGCCTGCGGACACCACCATGTGGGCCATATCGGTATCCTCGGCCTCGACCGGGCGGGGGTCGAGAACTACCAGATCACGCTGGGCGGCGACGGCACGGAAACCGCCTCGATCGGCGAGAAGGCGGGCCCCGGCTTTGCCTATGACGAGGTGGTGCCCGCGATCGAACGGCTGATCGCGGCCTATCTCGACCTGCGCCTGGAACCGTCCGAGACCTTCCTCATGGCCTACCGCCGCCTTGGCCCCGCGCCGTTCAAGGCCGCGCTTTACCCCGAAGGGAACCGCCATGCCGCTTGAAGCCCCGCTTGCCCCCGCCACCGAGCGGGCCGCCTATCTGAACGGCCGCTATCGTCACCACGCAGCAACGACCGTGCTGGAACATGCGCTGTCGGATGCGCAGGTGGGCCGGGTCGCGATGGTGTCGTCCTTCGGGGCGGAGTCGGTCGTGCTGCTGCATCTCGTGTCGATCATCGACCGGACGCTGCCGGTGCTGTTTCTCGACACGCAGATGCTCTTTCCCGAGACCATGGCCTATCAGGCCGAGGTGGCCGAGCGGCTCGGCCTGACCGAGATCCGCATCATCCGCCCCGACCCGGTGGCGGTGCTGGCGCGCGACGTGGACAACATCCTGCATCAGGTCGATCCCGACGGCTGCTGCGCGCTGCGCAAGACCGAGCCGCTGGAACGGGCGCTGAAGACGTTCGACGCCTGGATCACCGGGCGCAAGCGGTATCAGGGCCAGACCCGCGCGGCGCTCGATTTCTTCGAAGCCGAGGAGAACGGCCGGATCAAGATCAATCCGCTTGCGCATTGGGACCGGCAGGACATCCAGGACTACATGCTGGAGAACAAGCTGCCGCGGCACCCGCTGGTCTCGCGCGGCTATCCCTCGATCGGCTGCGCGCCCTGCACCACCCCCGTGAAGGAGGGCGAGGACCCGCGCGCGGGCCGCTGGCGGGGCCGCGACAAGGAAGAATGCGGCATCCACTTCATCAATGGCCGCCTCGTGCGGGGGCGGGCCTCGGACAGCACCACGACAGGAGACGCGGCATGACGGTCATCGTCACCGATACGGGCTTTGGCCCCGACACCTTCACCGGAAGCTTTGCCGCGCCCGGCACCCCGGGCGCCGCGGCGCTCGATCTTGGCCCGGACGCCGACGTCACCACGCTTGCCGGTGCGCTGGAGGGCGTCGCGGTCATCCGCATCGCCTTCCCCAGCTTTGCCGACGGGCGCGGCTTCACGCTGGCGCGAAGGCTGCGGCTGATGGGCTACACGGGCCGCCTGCGCGCGGCGGGGCATGTCATCGCGGATCAATACGCCATGGCCCGCCGCGCCGGCTTCGACGAGGTGGAAATCTCCGACGACCTCGCCGCCCGCCAGCCGCAGGATCAGTGGCTCTTTCGCGCCGATTGGCGCGCGCACGACTATCGGTCGCGGCTGCGCGCCTGATTCCCGGCTTTTCCCGAAGCGTTTCACGGATTAGAGAGGGCGGGGACGCGCGTTCCCGCAACCTGCATGACAGAACAGACCAAAGTGACCGATACGCCCGCGACCCCCGTCAAGACGCTGCCCGATGCGCAGACCGTCACCGCCGTCCGCCACTGGACGGACCGCCTGTTCTCGTTCCGCGTGACGCGCCCGCAATCCCTGCGCTTCCGCTCGGGCGAGTTCGTGATGATCGGCCTTCAGGACGACAACGGCCGCCCGCTCCTGCGCGCCTATTCCATCGCCTCGCCGTCCTGGGACGAGGAACTGGAATTCTACTCGATCAAGGTGCCCGACGGGCCGCTGACCTCGCGGCTTCAGCATATCCAGCCCGGCGACCAGATCATCCTGCGCCCCAAGCCCGTCGGCACGCTGGTGCTGGACGCACTGCTTCCGGGCAAGCGGATCTGGTTCCTTGCCACCGGCACGGGGATCGCGCCCTTCGCCTCGCTCATGCGCGATCCGGAAACCTACGAGAAATACGAGCAGGTCGTTATGATGCACACCTGCCGCACGGCGGACGAACTGGCCTATGGCCGCCAGCTTGTCGCCGATCTGCAAAACGATCCGCTGATCGGCGAGATGGTCGAGGGCAAGCTTCTCTACTATCCCACCACCACGCGGGAAGAGAGCGTCTATACCGGCCGCATCACCGACAACCTGACCTCGGGCAAGGTGTTCGAAGATCTGGGCATCGCGCCGATGGACCGCGACCACGACCGTGCCATGGTCTGCGGCAGCCTTGCGTTCAACGTCGATGTGAAGGCGGTGCTGGAAGGCTTCGGCCTGCGCGAGGGCGCCAACAGCGACCCCAAGGAATACGTGGTCGAAAAGGCCTTCGTCGGCGACGGCATCTGATTTTCCGGTCCGACCCTGCGACAGGGGCGGTGCCATGGCGCCGCCCTTTTCATGCGCCGTCAGTTCCCGCCCGTCTTCGCCGCCGAAATCGCCAGCCTGAGCTTGTCGAGCAGCGCCTGCAGCTTGTCGGTCTGTCCGTTGGCGTCCTTGAACTCCGCCATGAATTGCAGCCGGTCGGATTCGGAAATCGAGGCATTCGCGATCCGGCTCTTGATCTGATCGAGCGTGAGGCCCGACGCCGTCCAGTTCAGCGGTGCGGGCGCGGGCGCAGCGGCGGCGCTGGCGCTGCCGTCACGGGCCACGTTGACGGCATCCTTGACGGCCTGCTTGACCGCCTCGGCCGCGCCGGTCGCCACACTGCCGGCAACCTTGGCTGCGGCCTGCACGGCGGCATCGGCAGCCTTGGTCGCCTTTTGCGCCATGTCGGCTGGCTTGGTCGCCGCGGCCGGGGCCGTCGGCACCTGCGCGGTCTGGACCGGCGCCACGACGGGGCCGGGCCCAGCCGGAGGCGCAAGGAACGCCGCATAAGCGATGCCCGCCAGCACAAGGGCCGCGCAGCAGGCCAGAATCCACTTCATCCGATCTCTCCAGCGCCCATCGAGGCCATGCCAGACTTCGCGACTCTCTTGCCAGAGCGGCGCCATGAAGGAAAGCGCCCGTGTGGCGCGCAGCCGTCACCAATGGGTTACAGGCTCAAAGAGGTCCCGAATCCGGTTGAAACCCCTGCCCGGCGTGAGTATTTTGCGCGCCATCTTCCTCAACGACCAAAGGATTGCCGCCATAGCCCGCAGACCGCACAACGCCCCGCCACCCCGTGACACCGGACCGCGCATCAATGACCGCATTCGCGCCCCGGAAATTCGGCTTATCGGCGCGGATGGAGAGAACATAGGCGTCGTCACACCGAACCGTGCGATGATGCTGGCGGAAGAAGCCGGCCTCGACCTTGTCGAGATCTCGCCGAATGCCACGCCGCCGGTCTGCAAGATCATGGATTTCGGCAAGTTCAAATACGAGCAGCAGAAGCGCGAGGCCGAGGCCCGCAAGAAGCAGCACGTCATCGAGATCAAGGAAATCAAGTTCCGCCCCGGCACCGATACGCATGACTACGAGGTGAAGATGCGGTCGGTGGTGAAGTTCCTCGAAGGCGGCGACAAGGTGAAGGTGACCCTGCGCTTCCGCGGCCGCGAAATGGCGCACCAGCAGCTTGGCCTTGAACTGCTCAACCGCGTCGCGGCGGATGTGGCCGAGATCGGCAAGGTCGAGAACATGCCCAAGCTCGAAGGCCGCCAGATGGTGATGATGATCGGGCCGAAGTGACCGGCCTGAGACAAGAGGACCGCGCGGGGGGAATGTCCTTCGCGCGGGCGCTGGCCCCGGTGCTGATCGCGTCGGGGCTTTTTGCTGTCGCGCGGCCTGCTGTCGCGGGTGCTGTGGCGCCGGGGGCCATGCCGCGCCCCGACCGCTACATCGGCGTCATCTTCGGCTCTGTCCATGTCGGGAACAGCACGCTCAACGACGTGAACCCCGGCCTGACCTATGGGCGGCGCTGGACGCTCACGCCCGGGGGGCTTGACCTCTATGCCGAGGGCGGCGTGTTCTACAACAGCTACCGCGAGGTTTCGCCGCTGGCGCTGATCGGGGTCAGCCAGGCCATCGGACGGATCGGCGCGGCGCGGTTCAGCATCGGCGCGGGCACGGGGATCGCCTATTACAAGCGGCTTTCCGAAACGCTTCAGCGCACCTACGGCATCCCCAATGTCGGCGGTTTCATCCCACTGGCGACGCTCACGCTGTCGGCGCAGGTGGGGCGGCTGGAATACCGGCTGACCACGGTGCCCGCGGCGGGCGATGTGCAGGCGATCGTGAACTTTTCAGTCGCCTGGCATTTCTGACGCCCGGCCTTCGCGCGGTTGCGGGCGGATCGGAATTTCCTTCAGAAGCCCCCCCACGCCCAGCGACGCGAGGTCATCCCCCGTCACCTCGATCCCGCAGGCGATCCGCTCCAGCACCCAATCCGCCCCATTGAGCGCGGGCGAACGCGCGCAGCCCGGCAGGCCGATCACCGGCCTGTCACCCAACTGGCCGAGGAACAGAAGGTTCCCCGGATCGACGGGGATGCCGAAGCGGGTGACGCTGCCCCCCGCCTGCCGCACGCCTTCGGGGCCGACGTCGTGCAGATCCGACGTGGCCGAGCCGGTCAGAATCAGCGCCACCTCTCCGGGCAGGTCCATGAGCGCGCGGGCCAGAGCCTCGGGTTCGTGCGGGACCTTCACAACGCCTGCAAGCTGCATTCCGAGGGCGGCAAGGCGCTTGGCCGTCACCGCCTCGGCCTTGGCGTTAAGCTTTTCGGCCTGCCCCGGCACTTCGGTCAGGATCAGCCCGGCGGTCTTGCGCACCACGGGCCGGATGCGGATCGCGGCGCGGGCGGCGGCCTCGGCCTGTGCCAGCCGCGCCCCGTCCACCCCGTAGGCGATGATTTTCACCGTGCCGACCAACATCCCCCGCGCCACCCGCGTCAGGGGCGGAAGCGTGGCGAAGGTGATCGCGGGGTCGATGCGGTTCAGCCGAAGGATCGCCTCTGCATCAAGATCCACCACGCCGGGGCCGATGGCCTTGAAGTTCACCCGCCCCGTGAAGGGCGCCGTGACCTCGAGCGCCGCGGCGTCCGCATCGGGCACCAGAGCGGCGGCAAGGCGTTGGGCGGCGGCATCCTCGCCCACGTCGGTCGGCGCAAGGCGCGCCACGGTCAGCCGCGTCACGCCGTCGGCGGCGAGTGCAGCGATATCCCCGGCCGTCAGCACATGGCCCTTGGAAAGCTTGCGCCCGTTCAGCATCCGCGAATGGGCAAGGATCGCCCCCTCGGCCCTGTCCAGCGGCGCGGGGCCGAATTCCATCCCTAGCCCTTCCGAAGCGTCTGGGTGATCTGGGCCATGATCGAGATCGCGATCTCGGCCGGGCTCTTGGCGCCGATGTCGAGGCCGACGGGGGCGTGGATGCGGGCGATCTCGGCCTCGGTAAATCCGGCCTCTGTCAGCCGGTCCACCCGCTTGGCATGCGTCCGGGTGGACCCAAGGCAACCGAGGTAAAAGATATCGGATCGCAGCGCCGCGCGGATCGCGGGATCGTCGAGCTTGGCATCATGCGTGAGCGTCACCACCGCCGTGCGCGCATCGAGGCCATGGGCGGCCATCGCCTCGTCCGGCCAGTCGTGGCTGATCGTCTCGCCGGGAAAGCGGGCGGCGGCGCCGAAAGCCTCGCGCGGGTCGATGAGAAGCGGATCGTAGCCCGCCAGACGCGCCATCTGCAAAAGCGGCTGGGCGATATGCACCGCGCCCACCACGATCATGCGCAGCGGCGGATTGTGGACGGCGATGAACCAGCCGCCCTCCTCCATCCCCGACTTGTCAGAGCGCAAGCGGGCGCGGATCGCGTCTTCCAGCGGATCGCCCGCGCCCTTGGTCAGACGATGCTCCCATGTCTCGGTGTTCACGACATAGGCCACCGCGCGCCGCGCCGCACGGGCGGCGACGAGGTCCTCCAGCAGCGCAAGCGGCAGCGCCGTGCCGACCGGCTCCACCAGCACGCGGATCGTGCCCCCGCAGGCAAGACCCACGGCGAAGGCCTCGTTGTCCGAGACGCCGAAGGTCAGAAGCCGCGGCTTGCCGTCGTCGAGCGCCTCCAGCGCCTCGGCCACCACGGCGCCCTCGACGCAGCCGCCCGAGACCGAGCCCATGATCTCCGCATCGCCCGAGATGGCAAGCTGGCTGCCCGCCTGACGGGGGGCAGAGCCCCAGGTCTCCACCACGGTCGCAAGCACCGCGCCGCGCCCGTCGCGCGCCCAGCCAAGGGCGATTTCCGGGATCTGGTCATGTCGAAATTCGTTGCTCATGCAGGGAATATGGCGCGCCGGCGGCATCCGCGCCAGCCCCGGCAGGGCGGATTGGCCTAAAGTCGGGGGCACAAACGGAAAACGCCGCGGGAGGGAGATCCGCGGCGTTCCGATCCGGTCCCGCAAGGGAGGTGCAGGGGCCGACCCAGCCGGGAGAAGGGGAGTTCCATCCGGCGGTGACTTCACCATACTTAGGATGCCGCGCGCCGATTTGATCCACGTCAAGCCCGACTGCGACGGAACGCCGCGATCAGGCCTGCCCCAAAAGTCGCATCAGGCGGGGTTTCTCGCCCGCATCGCTCGCCGAGGCGATGGCGCGCGACAATTCCTCAAGCGCCGCAACATTGTGACCCGCGCGGAAACAATCGACATGCGGCAACATCGCCGCGATCCCCCGGGCGCGCGGCGCGAAGCCCTCCCACCGCAAGAGCGGGTTGATCCAGATGACGCGGCGGGCCGACAGGTGCAGCCGCTCCATCTCGCGGGCAAGCCGGTCGGGGTCGTCGCGGTCGAGCCCGTCGGTGATGAGAAGCACCACCGCCCCCTGCCCCATCACCCGTCGCGACCAGTCGCGGTTGAAGGCGTGCAGGCAATCGCCGATCCGGGTGCCGCCCTGCCAGTCCTGCGCCTCGCCCCCCGCACCGGCGAGGGCGGCATCCACGTCGCGCGCGGCCATGTGGCGCGTGATGTTCGTGAGCCGCGTGCCGAAGGTGAAGGCATGGACCTTGGCCCAGCCCGCGCCCTTGTGGTTGGACACGGCATGGACGAAATGCAGCACCGTGCGCGAATAGGACGACATCGACCCCGAAATGTCGCAGAGCACGACGAGGTTCGGCCAGCGCAGGCGGCGATTTTTCGTCGAAAAATCGTGGATCTCTCCGCCTTGACGCAGAGCGCTGCGGAAGGTGCGGCGCCAGTCCGGCATCCGGCCCTGCGGGGCCGCGACCGTCCGGCGCGAGGCAAGCGGCGTCACCGGCAGCGAAAGCTGCGCGATCATCCGCCGCGCGGCGGCCATCTCGGCGGTGGACATCTGTTCGAAATCGAGCGTCTTGAGCCGCTCCCGTCCCGAGGCCGTGCGCGAGGCATCCACCTCGATCTGGGTCTCGCCCTCGTCCTCGGCCTCGGGCCGGGCGGGCGGCTCGCGCTCTGCCCCGTCCAGCAGCGCCTCCGCGGCGCGCTTCTCGGCCGACTGCGCCCGGCGTTCCTCCTGCGCGCCGCGCACGGCGGGCAGCATCAGGCTCATCATGTGTTCGAGATAGCGCGGATCGCGCCAGAACAGACGGAAGACCTGCGCGAAGGTGGCGCGGTGTTCGGGGCGGGTGACGAAGCAGGCGTGCAGAACCCAGTAGAAATCCGCCTTTTCGGTGAAGCCCGCCGCCTCGACCGCGCGGATCGCGTCGATCACGCGGCCCGGGCCGATCGGCAGGCCGGCCTTGCGCAGCGCACGGGCGAAATGCGCGATGTTGTGGACGAGCTTGCCGTCCTCGGGGATCGTGAGCGCGGCTAGATCGACCATCGCGTTCGGCTGCAAGAGCGGGGCGCGGTCATGCCAGTTGCAGGTCCTTGCGGACCTCTTCCAGCAGGCGGCGCGCCTCCGAGCCCTGAATGCGGGCGATGTCGTCCTGGTATTTCAGGATCGCGCCCAGCGTGTCGGCGATGACCTCGGGCGAGAGGTCGATCACGTCGAGCGCCAGCAGGCACTTGGCCCAGTCGATCGTCTCGGCCACGCCGGGACGCTTGAACAGATCCTCCATCCGCAGCTTCTGGACGAAGGCCACGATCTCGCGGCTGAGCGCTTCGGTCGCCTCGGGGGCGCGGGCGTGCAGGATCTCGATCTCGCGGTCGAAGCTCGGGTAATCGACCCAATGATAGAGACAGCGCCGTTTCAGCGCGTCATGCACCTCGCGCGTGCGGTTCGAGGTCAGGATGACGATGGGCGGCTCGGGCGCCTTCACGGTGCCAAGCTCGGGGATCGTGACCTGAAAATCCGACAGGGCCTCCAGCAGGAAGGCCTCGAACGGCTCGTCGGTGCGATCCAGCTCGTCGATCAGCAGGACCGGCGCGCCGCCGTCCTGCGGCCGCATCGCCTCCAGCAGCGGGCGGGCGATCAGGTAGCGGTCGGAGAACAGCTCGCCTTCCAGCAGGTCGCGGTCGGCGCCGCCGCCGGCCTCGGCGGTGCGGATGGCGATCATCTGGGCGGCGAAGTTCCATTCATAGACGGCCGAGGCGGCATCGAGCCCCTCGTAGCATTGAAGGCGGATCAGGCGGCGCCCCAGACCCGCGGCCAGCGCCTTGGCGATCTCGGTCTTGCCGACGCCGGCCTCGCCCTCCAGAAACAGCGGACGGCCAAGGCGCAGCGCGAGGAAGGTGACCGTGGCCAGCGCGCGGCCGCAGACGTAGTTCTGCGCCTCGAGCATCTCCTGCACGGCGTCGATGGATGCGGGTATGTCGGTCAAGGGTGGCTCCTCCTGCCCCGAGGGTAGAGGGGCCGGGGATCGGGTCAAGGCAGCCCTTGGTCGTAGGGCGCGGTCGGGGACCGGGTGGGGGGCTGTCTGCCCCCCACACTCCCCGAGGATATTTTCAGACAGAAAATGCGGGCGGGGGCGCGGGCTCGGTTCCCGCCTCGCACGCAGCCCAGGCGCGGAAGGAGGCAAGCGGGGCGCGTTCGGGCCGGTCCTTCGGCCAGACGAGGTAATAGCTTCCAAGGGCCTTCACCGGGCCGCCAAAGGCCGCGACAAGCCGCCCCTCGGCCAATTCGCGGCGAATGAGGAACATCGGCAGGAGCGCAAGGCCAAGCCCGTGCAATGCGCCCTGCATCATGGTGGCGAACTGGTCGAAGAGCATGCCCCCCGGGCGCTGGCCCGCGATGCCATGATCGGCGAGCCAGCGGCCCCAGTCGCCCGTGCGGCTTTCCAGTTGCAGAAGCGGCAGGCGCAGGATGTCCTGTGGCGCGGCCAGCGGCGCGGGCAGCAGGCGCGGCGCCCCGACGGCAAGGATCTCCTCGTCCATCAGCTTGAGGTAATCCACGCCCGGCCAGTCCTGCCGCCCGTAATGGATCGCGGCATCGAAGGGGCTGGTGGCGAAGTCGAAGGGGCGCAGGCGGGTCGAAAGGTTCACCGTCACCTCGGGATGGGCCTGAGCGAAATCCGCAAGCCGCGGGGCAAGCCAGTGCATCCCGAAGGCGGGCAGGATCGCAAGGTTCAGGCTGCCGCCCAACGGATTGGCGCGCAGGGTCAGCGAGGCCTGCGACAGGATGCCAAGCGCGCGGCGCACCTCGCGCACATAGTCCTGCGCGGCCGGGGTCAGACGCAGGCGCTGGCGGTCGCGCAGAAAGAGCGTCATGCCAAGCTGATCCTCCAGCGCCTTGATCTGGCGGCTGATCGCGCCCTGCGTCAGCGCCAGTTCGGCCGCCGCCGCCGAGGCCGTGCCCAGCCGGTCCACCGCCTCCAGCGCCAGAAGCGCGGGGATCGACGGCAGGTAGCGGCGCGGCAGGGTCATGAGTTTTCCTCATGGTTTGACGAGGGGGTTTCGATAGAATGATGGGGGATTTCGTGCAATACCAGCCCTAAATCCGAACCGGAGGGAATGATGATGGACCGCCCGACCCTGAAACCGAAAGACGCCCCCGACCTTGGCCGCTTCGACTGGGAAGACCCCTTCCGCTTCGACAGCCAGTTGTCGGAAGAAGAACGGATGCTGCGCGACGCCGCGCGCGCCTATGCGCAGGAAAAGCTGCAACCGCGCGTCACCGCCGCCTTCCGCGACGAGGCGACCGACCCCGCGATCTTCCGCGAGATGGGCGAGATGGGCCTGCTGGGCGTCACAGTGCCCGAAGCCTACGGCGGGATCGGCGCCTCTTACGTCAGCTATGGCCTGATCGCGCGCGAGATCGAGCGAGTGGATTCGGGCTACCGGTCGATGATGTCGGTGCAATCCTCGCTGGTGATGTATCCGATCTACGCCTACGGGTCCGAGGCGCAGCGGCAGAAATACCTCCCCAAGCTTGCCAGCGGCGAATGGATCGGCTGCTTCGGCCTGACCGAACCGGATGCCGGGTCGGACCCGGCCGGCATGAAGACGCGGGCGGTCAAGACCGACGCGGGCTATGTGCTGAACGGGTCGAAGATGTGGATCTCGAACGCGCCCATCGCGGATGTCTTCGTCGTCTGGGCGAAATCCGAGGCGCATGGCGGCAAGATCCGCGGCTTCGTGCTGGAAAAGGGGATGAAGGGGCTGTCGGCGCCCAAGATCGGCGGGAAGCTCTCGCTGCGCGCCTCGATCACCGGCGAGATCGTGCTGGAGAATGTCGAGGTCGGCGAGGACGCGCTGCTGCCGCATGTCGAGGGGCTGAAAGGGCCGTTCGGCTGCCTGAACCGCGCGCGCTACGGCATTTCCTGGGGCGTCATGGGTGCGGCCGAGGCCTGTTTCCACGCCGCGCGCCAATATGGCCTGGACCGCAAGCAGTTCGGCAAGCCGCTTGCAAATACCCAGCTTTTCCAGAAGAAGCTGGCCGACATGATGACCGAGATCTCGCTTGGCCTGCAGGCCAGCCTTCAGGTCGGGCGGCTGATGGATCAGGCCCAGGCCGCGCCCGAGATGATCTCGATCGTCAAGCGCAACAACTGCGGCAAGGCGCTGGACATCGCGCGGATGGCGCGCGACATGCACGGCGGCAACGGCATCTCGGACGCCTTCCCGGTGTTCCGGCACATGGCGAACCTCGAGACGGTGAACACCTACGAGGGCACCCATGACGTGCACGCGCTGATCCTTGGCCGGGCGATCACCGGGTTGCAGGCGTTCTTCTGAGCCCGCAGCATCGCGCTTGACAGACCCCCTGCCCCGTGGCTCGCTGCGGCAAACAGGGGGTCTCATGTCGTTCCAGCTCTGGCTTGCCTTCGTCGCCGCGGCGTCCGTCCTGCTGATGATCCCGGGGCCGACGATCCTGCTGGTGATCTCCTATTCCCTGACACAGGGCCGCCGGGTCGCGCTGGCGATGGCGCTTGGCGTGGCGACGGGGGATTTCATCGCCATGACCGCCTCGCTTCTGGGGCTGGGCGCGCTGGTGCTGGCCTCGGCCGAGCTGTTCACGGCGCTGAAATGGATGGGGGCGGTCTATCTGGTGTGGATGGGGATCAAGCTCCTGCGCGCCCGCCCGCACCTGGGCGAGGTCGCGGCGCCCGCGCCGAAAGAGGCCCGCGCGATCTACCTGCACGCGATGACGGTGACGGCGCTGAACCCCAAGTCCATCGCCTTCTTCATCGCCTTCGTGCCGCAGTTCATCCGCCCCGCCCAGCCGATCGGCCCGCAATTCGTGACGCTGGTCGCGACCTTCGTCACGCTCGCGCTGATTAACGCGCTTGGCTATGCGCTGCTGGCCGACCGGCTGCGCAGCCGCATCCGCCGCCCGGCGGTGCTGCGCTGGATGAACCGGGCGGGCGGCACGGCCCTGATCGGGATGGGCGCCCTGACCGCCAGCCTTGCCCGCGGCTGAGGCGATGCGGGCGCTGATCGTCACCACCGTGAAGAACGAGGGGGCCTTCCTGCTGGAATGGCTCGCCCATCATCGTGCCGCGGGCTTTACCGATTTCCTTGTCTTTTCCAACGACTGCACCGACGGCACCGATGCGATGCTGGACCGGCTGGCCGCGATGGGGTGGCTTTGCCATGTTCCGAACCCCGGCCCCTGGCCCGAGGGACCGCAATGGGCCGCGCTGAAGGCCGCGGACGGGCATCCTGCGGTGAAGGCTGCGGATTGGGTGCTGGTGTCGGATTTCGATGAATTCGTAACCGTCAAGACCGGCGACGGGACGCTGCCTGCCTTGCTGGGCGCGCTGCCCGAGGCGACCGCGATCCCGCTCACCTGGCGCTTCTTCGGCAATGCGGGCGTCGTGGCGTTCGAGGACCGCCCGGTGACCGAGACGTTCCTGCGCGCCGCCCCCGAGGTGCTGCACTGGCCGTGGCGGGCCGCGATGTTCAAGACGCTCTTCCGCAACGACGGCAGCTACCGCAAGCTCGGCGTTCATCGCCCCCGCAGCCCGGACCCGGGCCGGATGGCGGATCAGCGCTGGTTCGACGGATCGGGCCGACCGCTTGGCGGCGCCTTCGTCTCGTCGCGCATCTTCTCGGACTTTGGGCGGGACAATTACGCGCTGGTGCAGCTCAATCACTACGCGCTCGGCGCGATGGAGAGCTACGTGGTGAAATGTGACCGGGGCCGGGCGAACCGCGAGGCGGGCGCCTTCGACATGGCCTATTGGGTGGATCGCAATTTCTGCGGCACCGAGGACCGCAGCGCCGATCTTCTTGGCCCCGCGCGACGGGCGATCCTCGCCGATCTCAAGGCGGATGCCGTGCTGGGCGCATGTCACGCATCCGCCGTGGACTGGCGCCGCCGCCGCTTTGCGGACCTCATGCGCGAGGAGGCCTGGCGCGCGCTTTTCGGCCGGCTGCTGATGACGCCGCCCACCCGGCCGCTCTCGCAGGCCGAGGCCGCGCCGCTGCTGGCCCATGCCATCCGCGCGCAACAACCGGAGGCTTGATCCGGCGACAGACTGTTCACGGAATACGCGGCTTTTCCGCAGGATTGCCGCAATCGCCGCATTTTCCTGCCACCGCCCCCGCCCAGTTTCACGGGCCAGTGAGGCGTAACGATCAGCAGTGAAGGCCCGACATGAGCGAAGACACGCGCATTGAAACTGCCGCGGACGCCACCACGCACGAGGAGTGGCTGGCCCGCCTCGACGAGATCGCGGACGATCTGGGCTATCTCGAACCCCTCGGCAAGGCGCATCACGCGCTTTTCGTGGACGACGGCCCGACGCTGCTTGTCACCTTCGAGACGGTCGATGCCATCCGCGCGCGCGATGGACAGATGCCCATGGGCTATACGCTCGCGCGCGGGGAAGGCTGGTCCCATCTGTGCATCATGGCCGAAGGCGAGACCTGGTACCGCGATCCCGCGGTCTTTGGCTATTTCGACCGCCTGGTGGACGACGCCTTCTTCGAGGATTTCGACCGGGTGGTGTTCTACGGCGCGGGCATGGGGGGCTATGGTGCCGCGGCCTATTCGGTCTGCGCGCCCGGCGCGACGGTTCTGGCCGTGCAGCCGCTGGCCACGCTCGATCCGCTGATCGCGGGCTGGGACCGCCGCCATTTCCACAAGCGACGGCTGGATTTCTCGACCCGCTACGGCTTCGCCCCCGACATGACCGAAGGCGCGGGCGAGGTCTTCGTGATCTACGATCCGCAGGAGACGCTGGACGCGATGCATTCGGCGCTGTTCACGCGGCCCTTCGTCACCATGCTGCGCTGCCGCAACCTTGGCGGCACGCTGGAATCCACGCTGACGCATCTCGGCATCCTGTCGCCCATGCTGACGGCCGCCTGCGAGGGGCGGCTGACGGCCGCTGCCTTCTGGCAGCTTTACCGCGCGCGGCGCGACTATGGCCCCTATCTGCGCACGCTGATGGGCCGCATCGATACCGGCAAGCGAACCGTCCTTGCGGCCCTGCTGTGCCGCAACGTCGCCAGCCGGCTGACCGCGCCGCGGTTCAAGCGCCGCTTTGCCGAATTGCAGGAAGAGATCGCCGCCCTCGGCATCGAGCTTCCGAAGACGGCCGCGGAAAAGCGCGCGGCGCGCGGCTGATCAAAGCCCGCCCGCGCTTTTCAGGAAGGCCACGACCTCCTCCACCCCGCGTCCATGGCGCAGGCTTGCCATCACATAGGGCCGCCCCGACCGCGCGGCCCGCGTATCGGACTCCAGCAATCCCGGATCGACGCCCACATGGGGCGCGAGGTCTGTCTTGTTCACCACCAGCAGGTCGGAACGCGCCACACCCGGCCCTTTCTTGCGGGGAATGTCCTGCCCGGCGGCGGTGTCGATCACGTAGATCGTCAGATCCGCCAGTTCCGGGCTGAAGGTCGCGGCAAGGTTGTCGCCGCCCGACTCGATCAGGATCACGTCGAGATCGGGGATCGACCGGCGCAGGTCCGCCACCGCGGCGAGGTTGATCGAGGCATCCTCGCGGATCGCGGTATGCGGGCAGCCGCCCGTCTCGACGCCCCGGATACGCTCGATGGGCAGGGCCTGCGCCCGCATCAGGTATTCGGCATCCTCGCGGGTGTAGATGTCGTTGGTGATCACGCCGACGGAATAGTCCGCGCTCAGCGCGCGGCACAGCTTTTCGGTCAGCGTCGTCTTGCCCGCGCCGACCGGGCCGCCGATGCCCACCCGCAGGGGCCCGTGGGGAGAGGTCATGTCCGGAAAATCCTTACGTCCATGGTTTCGTGGTGCAGTGCCGCCATGTCGGAGGCCAGCGCCCCCGACCCGATCTCGTCGATCCCGGCCCGTGCCGCGGCCTCGGCCAGCCGCAGGATCAGGGGGCGCAGGGCCGCGATCACCGCCTGCCCCTCGGTCTGGCCCAGCGGCACGAAACGGACCGCAGCCTGCACGAGATTGCCGGCAAAGGCCTGAAGATAAAACGCGATCACCGTTTCGGGGGGAAGGCCCAGCGGCCGCGCCGCAACGCCCACCGCCACGGCCAGCGGCATCTCGGGCCAATCCGTGCCGGTCAGCGCGTTCGTCGCCCTGAGGAAGGCCGCGCCCTGTTCGGCCGCCTCCTGCCAGCGTTCGCGCGAGGGGGCCAGCGCCTCTGCCAGCGCGGCGAGGTCCGCCCCATCCGCCCCCCTGAGCGCCTGCGCGAGAAGGATCGCCTCCACCCGGCCCGCGCCCTCGGCCAGGACCCCCTCAAGCCAGGCCTGCGCCGAAGCCGCGTCCCGGATCAGCCCGGCAGAGATCGCCCATTCCAGCCCATGCGAATAGGCAAACCCGCCCACCGGAAAGGCCGGCGACAGCCATTGGCCCAGCGTCAGCAGCGCGGCCGGATCAGCCATCGGCCAGCCCGGCTGAGCGCCGGCAAAAATCGGGTTGCGCCGATTTCACCGGATCACCTCCGGCTCGCCCTCGTCCTCCTCGGGCAGGTCCTGATGCGCAGAGGCATGATGGTGCACATGGCCGTGCGCGTGATCGTGGCCGTGATCGTGGCCATGATCGTGCCCCATCGTGCGGCCCTGACCATAGGCCCCGCCCTCGGGCCGGAACGGGCCCGTCGTCTCGCTCACCGCGGCCCCGAGCCCGCGCAGCATGCCTGCCAGCACCGGGTCGGCCCGGATCAGCAGCCGGTCCGCCCCGATCTGGCAGGGCGTGTGCCGGTTGCCGATGTGCCAGGCAAGCCGCGGCAGATCGCCCCGCACCTCGATCAGCGGTTCGTCCGCGGCCAGAACCTCGACCAGCCGACCGTCCTCAAGCCGGAAGGCGTCGCCATGATCCAGGCTGACCGTCTCGGCCAGATCGACAAGGAAGCCTTCGCCCGCATCCGTCTGAAGCCGCTTGCGACGCAGGAAACGCGCGTCATATCCAAGGGTTACACGGGCTTGTGCAGGTTGCGGCAGGGGTGCACGCACGATTTGGTGCGCATGCGGCTCGGGCCGGGAGGAGAGTTCGGGCATCGCGGTTCCTTTCCGTTCGTCCTAGCAGCGATAGGCCGTCGCCGTCAGCTCGGTCACCATCGTTCCCGGGTCCACGGGATCGAAGACGACCGTGTTCGCCCCGGCCTGCGCCGCCCCGTCGATGATCGCCTTGCGCGCATAGTCGATGCCTTGCGACGCCAGGGCGCCGTAAAGGCCGGGCTTGTCGCTGATATTCGTCACATAGGCGCATCGCGCGACCTCGGCCTTTGTCGCGACGCGGACGGGCGCGCTTGCGACGCTGGAGGCTGCGTTACTGCAGGAAGCCAGCGCAAGGCCTGAAAGTATAACGAGAAAGCGTCGGTCAAACATGACATGCTCCGGGCTGATTGCCGGGCAATTCTGCGCCCGGAACCGGGCCGCGGCAAGGCCCGGCCGCCCCGCTGGGCAAGGCCTTGCCCGCCCCGACCGAGGCACGGGCGTCGTTAGGCCCCCCTTAACCCGCATGTGGTTTCCTCGGCCTGCCCATGAACGGAGGCCATGATGCCGAACGCACGGATGCCCCTGCGACTTGCCCCGCACACGCTCGCGGCCTGGCTTGCCAGCCTGCGGCCGCAACCGCCGCTGATGCCCCGGCCCGCGCAGACGCGCCGCCAGCCGCCGCAGATCCGTCAGACAGCCCCCGTCCCATGGCACGCCTAGAACAGGAAATAGCGCTGCGCCATCGGCAGTTCGCTGGCCGGCGCGCAGGTCAGCAATTCGCCATCGGCGCGGACCTCGTAGGTTTCGGGGTTCACCTCAATATGCGGCATGGCAGTGTTGCGCTTCATGTCCGCCTTGCCGATCCCGCGGGTATTCTCGACGGCGATCATCTCCTTGGCCAGGCCCAGCGACCGGCCCACCCCATCCGCCACGGCGGCGGCAGAACCGAAGATGACGGCCGCGCGTTCCACGCTCCGCCCGAAGGCGCCGAACATCGGCCGGGTATAGACCGGCTGCGGCGTCGGGATCGAGGCGTTCGGATCACCCATCTGCGCCACCGCGATCGTGCCCCCGATCAGCACCATCTCGGGTTTCACGCCGAAGAAGGCGGGCGACCACAGGACCAGATCGGCGCGTTTGCCCTCCTCGATGCTGCCGATATGGCGCGACAGGCCATGCGCGATGGCCGGGTTGATCGTGTATTTCGCCACATAGCGTTTGGCGCGTTCGTTGTCGTTCTCGCCCTGCTCCTCCGGCAGGCGGCCGCGCTGCTGCTTCATCTTGTGCGCGGTCTGCCAGGTCCGGATGATGACCTCGCCCACCCGCCCCATGGCCTGGCTGTCGGACGCCATGATGGAAAAGGCGCCCATGTCGTGCAGGATATCCTCGGCCGCGATCGTCTCGCGCCGGATGCGGCTCTCGGCAAAGGCCACGTCCTCGGGGATCGACTTGTCGAGGTGGTGGCAGACCATGAGCATGTCGAGGTGCTCCTCGATCGTGTTCACGGTATAGGGCATGGTCGGGTTCGTCGACGACGGGATCACGTTGGGCGCGGCAACCACCTTGATGATGTCGGGCGCGTGGCCGCCCCCCGCGCCTTCGGTATGAAAGGCATGGATCGTCCGACCCTTGAAGGCCGCCAGCGTGTTCTCCACGAACCCGCTTTCGTTCAGCGTGTCGGTATGGATCATCACCTGCACGTCCATCGCATCGGCCACCGACAGGCAGCAGTCGATGGCCGCGGGCGTGGTCCCCCAATCCTCGTGCAGCTTGAGACAGCAGGCCCCCGCCCTCACCTGTTCCTCGATCGCCGCGGGCAGGCTGGCATTGCCCTTGCCCGCGAAGGCCAGGTTCATCGGAAAGGCGTCGGCCGCCTGCAGCATCCGCCCGATATGCCAGGGCCCCGGCGTGCAGGTGGTGGCCAGCGTCCCATGCGCAGGCCCCGTGCCGCCGCCCAGCATCGTGGTGATCCCGGAATGCAGCGCGTCGTCGATCTGCTGGGGGGCGATGAAATGGATATGCGCATCCATGCCGCCCGCCGTCAGGATCCTGCCCTCGCCCGCGATGATCTCGGTCCCCGGCCCGATCACGATGTCCACGCCCGGCTGCGTGTCGGGGTTCCCGGCCTTGCCGATGCCCGCGATGCGCCCGTCGCGCAGGCCGACATCCGCCTTGTAGACCCCGGTGTAATCCAGGATCAGCGCATTGGTGATGACCGTGTCCATCGCGCCCTCGGCCCGGCTCATCTGGCTCTGGCCCATCCCGTCGCGGATCACCTTTCCGCCGCCGAACTTCACCTCTTCACCGTAGATCGTCAGGTCGCGTTCGACCTCGATCACCAGGTCGGTATCGGCAAGCCGCACACGGTCGCCCGTGGTCGGGCCATACATGTCGGCATAGGTGGCGCGGGAAATACGGGCGGGCATGGGCGAACCTCGGGGCTGAAAATCGGTCGGAACGGCAGGCAGGCGTCAGAGCCTGCCCATCACGGCAGCGTTGAAGCCGAAGACACGCCGGGCGCCCCCAAGCGGCACAAGGCGCACCTCGCGCGTCTGGCCGGGCTCGAAGCGCACCGCCGTTCCCGCGGCGATGTCGAGGCGCATCCCCCGCGCCGCGGCACGATCGAAGGACAGGCCCGCGTTCGTCTCGGCAAAGTGGTAGTGCGAGCCGACCTGGATCGGCCGGTCGCCGGTATTGGCGACCTCGATCACCAGAACTTCGGCCCCGGCGTTCAGTTCGATCTCGCCCGCGGCGGGGAAAATCTCTCCTGGAATCATGGTCCTGCCTTTCATCTTGGCCCAAATATCCCCGCCGGAGGCTCCGCCGGCGCGGCCTGCTCAACGGATCGGGTGATGCACCGTCACAAGCTTCGTTCCATCGGGAAACGTCGCCTCAACCTGCACGTCGTGGATCATCTCGGCGATGCCGTCCATGCACTGATCGGCGCGCACGACATGCGCGCCCGCCTCCATCAGATCGGCGACGGATCGGCCGTCCCGCGCGCCCTCCACCACGAAATCGGTGATCAGCGCGATGGCCTCGGGGTGGTTGAGCTTCACGCCCCGGGCCAGCCGGTTGCGCGCCACCATCGCGGCGAGGCTGACGAGCAGCTTGTCCTTCTCGCGGGGCGTCAGGTTCATCTTGTCCTCATATCTGCCAGACGCGGGGCAAGGGGCTGCCCCGCAGGGTGTCGAGTATCCGGGCCAGCGCCCGCTTCAGGGGCGCCGCATCCGCCGCCATCAGCCGCGCGACCGCCCGCCCGTTCCAGGCCGAGGCCGCGGCCTCCACCCCGATGTCAGAAAGCGCCGCGCGCACCGGGCCAAGCGCATCCTCCGCCCCAGGCGCGATCAGGGCGACGGTCGCGAAGGCCCGCGCCGCGCGACCATCGGCAAGGGCAAGGGCCGCCGGCCCCGCCGAAAGGGTCGGCGTCGTCACGCGCAGCGGTTCAACGAAGACCGGGCGCCCGTCGCGGCGCACCTCCCGCCAATCGTGCAGGGCCACATCGCGCACGGTCTCCCCCATGGCCGCGCGCCCCAGAACGACGGTCTCGGCCATGAGAAGCCGGGCATCGCCCGCAACATCGGCCCGCAGCCGCCGTGACAGGGCGGACCTGTCGAACAGGATCGTCTCCTGCGGCAGCCAGTCGAGCGCGGCGCCGGGGGCCAGCGTCAGGTCCACCGTCACCTCGGCCTGCCCGCCCGCGCTGGCATAGGCCCGCTCGGCCGTCTGGGTCGTCGCCACCGCCCGCGCCCGCGCCCCGAGCGAGAGCGCGAAGGACAGCCTGTCGCCCCCGGTCAGCCCCCCGGAGGTATTGAGAAACACGACCTCCGGCACGGCCCCGTGCATGTTGGGCAAAAAGACCTTGGCCGACCCGGACTGGTGCAGGTCGCGCAGCCGGCCGCCGGGGCCAAAGCCCACCATCGCCCGCCCGCGCGCGCGTTCCAGCCGTGCCGATATGTGCGATCCATCTGCCATGCCGCTTTCTACCCCAGCGCGGGGACAAGACGAGGGGCCGCCCGCCGCGCCGGCCCGTCGCCCCGCCGCGCCCGACCGAACGCCCTGTTTCCGGGCGCCTTTGCCCAAATTTCAGGCGCGGTGCAAAAACGCGGGCCCACTGGAAATCGGCGGGCGATTTGTGTAACGCCAGTGTCATCATGACCCAGACCCTGACCCTCCGCCGCCCGGACGACTGGCACCTGCACCTGCGCGATGGCGCCATGCTGGAAGGCATCCTGCCCGAAAGCGCGCGCCACTTCGCCCGCGCCATCGTGATGCCGAACCTCGTGCCGCCCGTCGTCACCGCGGCGCAGGCCGCGGCCTACCGCGACCGCATCCTCAAGGCCCTGCCGGCCTCTGCGGATTTCACGCCCCTGATGACGCTCTACCTGACGGAAGAGACGGACCCCGAGGACGTGACCGCCGCCTTCGCCAACGGCATCGCCCATGCGGTGAAGCTCTACCCGGCGGGGGCCACGACGAACTCTGCCTCGGGCGTGCGGGATTTCGACCGCGTCCGCCCGGTGCTCGAGGCGATGGCCGAGATCGGGATGCCGCTTTGCGTCCATGGCGAGGTCACCGACCCGTCGGTCGATATCTTCGACCGCGAGGCCGTGTTCATCGACCGCGTGCTGGAACCGCTGCGCCGCGCCATCCCGGGGCTGAAGGTGGTGATGGAGCACATCACCACGCAAGAGGGCGTGGCCTATGTCCGCTCTGCCGAAGCCGGGCTTGGCGCCACGATCACGACGCACCATCTGATCATCAACCGCAACCACATCCTCGTGGGCGGCATCCATCCGCATTACTACTGCCTGCCGGTCGCCAAGCGCGAGCTGCATCGGCTGGCGCTGCGCGAGGCTGCGACCTCGGGGGATGCGCGCTTCTTTCTGGGGACCGACTCGGCGCCCCATGCCGATGCCGCCAAGGAAAGCGCCTGCGGCTGCGCGGGCTGCTTCACCGCCACGAACACGCTGTCGATCCTCGCGCATGTGTTCGATGAGATGGGCCGCCTCGACCGTCTGGAAGGTTTCACCTCGCTTCACGGCCCGGCCTTCTACGGCCTGCCCCCGAACGACGCCCGGATCACGCTGCGCAAGGGCGACCCGGTCGCCTATCCGGCCAAGATAGAGACCGGCGCGGGCCCCGTGACCGTCTTCGACCCCGGCTTCCCGCTTCACTGGCATATCGAATGACCGCGCAGTCTGTCCGGTGAAAACATCCCCCGCGGAGCAGCCCAAGGCGCACCGCCAGAGCCTCCGGCGGGGATGCTTCAGCCAGATGGACGACAACAAAGGACCACGCCCATGCTTCTGCCCTCTTCCTACCCGGCGCCCGAGGAAATCGCGCGGCTGACCGCCCGGATGCTTCTGGAAATCAAGGCGGTGCATTTCAACGCCGAGACGCCGTTCACGCTGGCCTCGGGCCTGCCGTCCCCGACCTACATCGACTGCCGCAAGCTGATCAGCCATCCCCGCATCCGCGGCACGCTGATGGACTTCATGGCCTGCACCGTGCTGCGCGGCGCGGGGTTCGAGGCCTTCACGAACATCGCGGGCGGCGAGACGGCGGGCATTCCCTTCGCGGCCATGGTCGCGGAACGGCTGGGCCTGCCGATGACCTATGTGCGCAAGAAGCCCAAGGGCTATGGCCGCAACGCGCGAATCGAGGGCGTGATGGGCGAAGGCGACCGTGTCCTGCTGGTCGAGGATCTCGCCACCGACGGCGGGTCCAAGCTGAGCTTCGTCGAGGCGATCCGCGAGACGGGTGCCAGCTGCGCCCATACGGCGGTGATCTTCTTCTACGACATCTTCCCCGGTGCCGAAGAGGCACTGGCGGAAAAGGGTGTCAGCCTGCACCGGCTCTGCACCTGGTGGGACGTGCTGGCCGAGGCGCGTGCATCGGGCGCCTTCGACGACGCGACGTTGAACGAGGTCGAAAGCTTCCTGAAGGCGCCCCGCGCCTGGCAGGAAGCCCGCCAGAAGGCCTGAATTCATCCACAGGCGCAAAGATTCCTGTGGATGGGGCGGGATAACTGCGGGTCAGCCGTTCTGACATATATCGCTAGAGACGGCGAAACGGGCGACAAGGCCCGCTAGATCTGGTATGCTTTCCGTCATGCACAGGCTGTCCACAGGGTTCAGGCGGACTATCCACCGTTTCGCCCTCCGGGACCGGCCTTGAAGTGGCGGCCAGACCCGGTAGGACAGGCGCAGGGACAGGGACGAACCATGACAGAGATCACCCAACTCCGGCCCGGGCTTGGTCAGCCCGTCGATACGGAGTCCGCAACCGACGTTGCACCGCACAATATCGAGGCCGAGCAGCAGCTGCTGGGCGCGATCCTGACGAACAACGACATCTTCGACCGCATCTCGTCGCTGGTGCGGGCCGAGCATTTCTACGAACCCGTGCACCGGCGCATCTTCGAGGTGGCGGCCGCGCGCATCCAGAAGAACGCGCTGGCCTCGCCCGTGACGATCAAGGCCTTTCTCGATGACGACGCGGGCCTGAAGGAACTTGGCGGCGCGGCCTATCTGGCGCGACTCGCCGGTGGTGCTATCGCGGCCTATGCGGCGCGCGACTATGCGCAGATGATCTACGATCTGGCCGTGCGGCGCGAGTTGATCGCACTCGGCCAGGACATTGCGGCAAGGGCCGCAAAGATCGAGGTCGCCAGCGAGCCGAAGGACCAGATCATCGAGGCCGAGCAGAAGCTTTACAAGCTGGGCGAACAGGGCGTGGCCGAACGCGGCTTCCAGTCCTTCCTGAAGGCGGTCACCGATGCGGTCAACGTCGCCAACGCCGCCTACCGCCGGGATGGGGGCCTTGCGGGCATCTCCACCGGCCTCGTCGATCTGGACAAGAAGCTGGGCGGGCTGCACCCGTCCGACCTTCTGATCCTGGCCGGTCGCCCCTCGATGGGCAAGACATCGCTCGCAACCAACATCGCCTTCAACATCGCCAAGGCCTACAAGCGCGGGCGGCTGCCCGATGGCGGCGAAGGCGCGGTGGAAGGCGGCGCGGTCGGCTTCTTCAGCCTCGAAATGTCGGCCGAACAGCTCGCCGCCCGCGTCCTGTCCGAAGCGGCCGAGGTGCCCAGCGAACAGATCCGCCGCGGCGACATGACCGAAGCCGAGTTCCGCCGCTTCGTCGAGGCCGCGAAATCGCTCGAGTCCTGCCCGCTCTATATCGACGACACGCCGGCCCTTCCGATCAGCCAGGTCGCTGCCCGCGCGCGGCGTCTGAAGCGCACCCATGGCCTCGACGTGCTGATGATCGACTACCTCCAACTGCTGAAGGGCACGTCCAAGGACAACCGGGTGCAGGAAGTCTCGGAGATCACGCAAGGTCTGAAGGCCATCGCGAAGGAGCTGAACATCCCCGTGATCGCGCTCAGCCAGCTTTCGCGTCAGGTGGAAAACCGCGACGACAAGCGGCCCCAGTTGTCCGACCTGCGCGAATCCGGCTCGATCGAGCAGGACGCCGACGTGGTGATGTTCGTTTACCGCGACGAATACTACCGCGAGCGGGAAAAGCCCGGCGAGGACAACCTCGAAGCCATGGCCAAATGGCAGGAGGCGATGGAGCGCGTGCACGGCAAGGCCGAGGTCATCATCGGCAAGCAGCGCCACGGCCCCATCGGCACGGTCGAACTCAGCTTCGACGGCCGCTTCACGCGCTTCGGCAACCTTGCCAGAAGCTGGCAGGGCGACGGCAGCGAGGGCTTCTGACGGGCGCCACCGCGCCCCCCTGCCCTTTCTCTTTGGCTCAAATATCCCGGGGGAGCCCCGCAGGGGCGGGGGCAGAGCCCCCTGCTCGGCCCCCGCCCCTTGCGCCGGTGGCCGTCAGGCCGCGGCCTCTTCCTCGGCGGCCTCGGCCGACTGGCGGTTCCACATCGCGGCATAGCGCCCGCCTCGGGCCAGCAGATCCTCGTGCCGGCCTTCCTCGATCACCACGCCCTTCTCCAGCACCACGATCCGGTCGGCATCGGCGATGGTGGACAGGCGGTGCGCGATGGTGATCACGGTGCGCCCCTCGCCCATCGCCTTGAGGCTTTCCTGGATGTCACGCTCGGTCTGGGTGTCCAGCGCCGATGTCGCCTCGTCCAGAAGCAGGATCGGCGGATTCTTCAGAAGCGTCCGGGCGATGCCCACGCGCTGCTTCTCGCCGCCCGACAGCTTCAGCCCGCGCTCGCCCACCTTGGTCTGATAGCCCTCGGGAAGCGACATGATGAAGTCGTGGATCTTCGTCGCCTTGGCCGCGGCCTCGACTTCGGACGGGGTGGCGTTCGGGCGGCCGTAGGCGATGTTGTAAAGCAAGGTGTCGTTGAACAGCACCGTATCCTGCGGCACCACGCCGATCTGCGCATGCAGGCTGTCCTGCGTCACGCTGCGGACGTCCTGTCCGTCGATGGTGAGCGCGCCCCCCGTCACCTCGTAGAAGCGGAACAGAAGCCGCCCGATGGTGGACTTCCCCGAGCCGGACGGGCCGACGATGGCCACCGTCTGCCCCGCGCCCACACGGATGCTGACGCCCTTGAGGATCGGGCGTGCCGCCTCGTAGCCGAAGCTCACGTTGTCCAGCAGCACCTCGCCCCCGGTGACGACAAGGTCTTTTGCGTCGGGGGCGTCGTTGATCTCCGCAGGTTGACCCAGAAGGTCGAACATGTCGCCCATGTCGATCAGCGACTGCCGGATCTCGCGGTAAACCGTCCCCAGGAAACCAAGCGGCTGGGTGATCTGCATCATGTAGGCGTTGACCATGACGAAATCGCCCACGGTCAGCGTGCCCCGCTCGACCCCGATCGCGGCCATGGCCATCACCGTTACCAGCCCAAGGGTGATGATGAGCACCTGCCCGAAGTTGAGGAAGGCGAGCGATTGCCCGGTCTTGACCGCCGCGCTTTCGTATCCCGCCATGGCAGCGTCGTAGCGCTGCGCTTCACGCGCCTCGGCGCCGAAATACTTCACCGTCTCGAAGTTCAGCAGGCTGTCGATCGCCTTCTGGTTCGCGTCCGTGTCCTGCGCGTTCATCTCGCGCCGGATCTGCACGCGCCACTCGGTCACCTTGAAGGTGAAGGCCACATAAGCCGAGATCGACACAAGGACGACCGCCGCATACCAGACGTTGAAGATCGTCGCGAAGATCACCAGCACGATCAGCAGTTGCAGCGTCAGCGGCCCGACCGAGAACAGCGTGAAGCGCAGCAGGAAATCCACGCCCTTGATCCCGCGCTCGATCACCCGCGACAGGCCGCCGGTCTTGCGCGTGATGTGATAGCGCATCGACAGGCGGTGGATATGGGTGAAGGTCTCGAGCGCGAGGCTGCGGATCGCCCGCTGGCCCACGCGCACGAAGATCGCATCGCGCAATTCGCCCATGCCCGAGTTCAGCACCCGCGACAGGCCATAGGCCAGCGTCAGCGCCACCGCGCCGTAAACCAGCAGGAAATCCTGCCCGTGGCTGGTGCCGGTCAGCTTGTCCACCGCCGCCTTGAAGAAGAACGGCGTCGTCAGGGAAAAGAGCTGCGCGAGAAACAGCGCCACCACCGAGGCGACGACGCGGCGTTTGACCCAGGGCAGGTCCTTCGGCCAGAGGTAAGGCAGGACGCGGCGGATCGTGCTCAGGGCGCTGGAGCGCGCCCCGGCGGCATCTGCGTGACTCATCGTGATCTCCTTGTTCCCCGCCTAACTAGGCCGTGATCGGGCCGAATGCCAGAGGGGGCGGCAGATCGGAATGCACAGAGGCCCTGCGGCGGCGCGCTCAGGGCTTGCCGGGGACCGCGAAGACCTGCCCGGGATAGATCAGGTTCGGGTCGCGGATCTGCTCGCGGTTGGCGTTGAAGACCTTCACGTAGAGAACGCCCTGCCCATAGGACCGCTGCGCGATCCCCCAGAGCGTATATCCCGGCTGAACCGTGATGATCGTGGCCCGCACGCCGACGGTCGGCCCGCCCGAGGCGCCGCCCGTGACACCTGCCTGCGCGAGCACGGCGGCGGATTCGCGCTTGAACGGCGTCTCGACCCGCGCGGTCACCTTTCCGAGGTCGTCCACCTCGTCGGCGCGCAGCGTATAGACGCCCTCCTTCACGCCGGGCAGCGTCAGCGACCAACGTCCATCGGCCGAGACCTGCGCATCGGCAAGGTGGGAATTGTCGAGGTAGATGCGCACATGCGCCCCGGCGGTCCCGTGCCCGGAAAGCTGCACGTCGCCCGCAGGCGAATAGGCGATCGTCTCAAGCGCGAAGGGCGCCTTGTCCGCCCCCGCGCCCTGTTGGAGAAGCGTCACGCCTCCCTTGTCCGACAGCAGGACCTCCGGCCCCTTGGGCGCGGCGGAGGGCTGGGTTTCGGCCGGACCGGAGGCTGGCTGCTGGCCCGCCTGCCCCGCCTGATCGCCCGGGGCCTGCGGCGCGCTGGCCCCGCCCGAGGATGCAGAGGGCGCCGCCGGCACGGTCGCGGGCGCGGCCTCCTGCCCGGCGGTCACCGGCGCGGCGGCCCCCGGGCTTGCAGAAGCCACCGCCTGCGCGCCGAAGGGCGCGATGATGACGGATTGGGTCGAGGCGACCTTGGTGCCGTCGGCAAGCGTCTCTTCCAGCGTCGCGGTGCGCGGCTTGTCCGACGGGTCGAGCGTGAAGACCGACACGAACTTGCCCAGATCGTCGGTCTTGGCCTCGGCGACCCGCATGTCGTCCACGAGGACCGAGACCGAGGCCCCGGCGACGGCCCGCCCGGCGATCAGGGCGCTGCCATCGGGGGCCACGCGCACCACGTCGAAGGCAGGCGGCATCGGGGCCGTCGCCGGAGTGCCGGGCTGCGCAGAACTGCCGGATGCGGTCGCGGGCGGTGCGGCGGTCGCATTGGTCTGGCCTGTATCGGTCTTTGCGGACGGTGCCGCCGCGTCCGGCGCGGTTTGCGGGGCCGCTCCAGCCGCAGGCTTGGCCGGCGTCTGTTCCTGCGTCTGCGCCTTGGTCTCGGCGGCCGGGGCCTTGGGCTGCGGTGCCGGGGCCGCAGGAACGGTCGGCAGCGGCACGGGCGGCAGCGGCACGGGCGGCACGCGCGACGGCTGGCCCGCCTGCCATCCAAGATAGGCCGCCACGACCAGCACGACGGCGCCAGCCGCCATGACGGCCCTTTGGCCGCCCTTTCCCATGTCCTTCCAGCCCGCCATCCGCTTCCCCGTTCGACCGGCCTTCCCCGACCGGTTCTTGAGTGCCCCTATCAACCCCGCTATCAGGGCACAACGCAACCCCTTTCGCGAGGCCCCATGTCCCATCCTGCAAGCTCTGTCTGTGTCTATTGTGGCTCGCGTTCCGGCGCCCGGGCAAGCTATGCCGAAGAGGCACAAGCCGTGGGCCGGCTGATCGCACGTGAGGGCTGGCGGCTGGTTTACGGCGCGGGCGACGTGGGCCTGATGGGCGAAGTCGCGCGCACCGCGCAGGCCGAGGGCGCGGAAACCTTCGGCGTGATCCCGACGCACCTCTTCCGCCGCGAGGTCGGCAAGCGCGATCTTTCGACCTTCGTCGTCACCGAGACGATGCACGAGCGCAAGAAGGTCATGTTCATGAACTCGGACGCCATCGTGGTGCTGCCCGGCGGGGCCGGGTCGCTCGACGAATTCTTCGAGGTGCTGACATGGCGGCAGCTCGATCTGCACCACCACCCGATCTTCCTGCTGGATGTCGAGGGCTACTGGCAGCCGCTTCTGACGCTGCTCGACCACGTCATCACCGAGGGATTCGCAGCCCCCAGCCTGCGCGACTACATCACCGCCGTGCCGGATGCCGCGGCCCTTGCCGCGCCCCTGCGCGCCGCCCTGTCCTGACGCAGGCTTTCGGCCGAGAAGATCGCCACCGCCGTCCAGATCAGCCCGAAGGCGATCATGTGCCAGCGGGTGAAGGGCTCGCGGAAGATCGCGACGGCGCAGAAGAACTGCAGCGTCGGGTTGAGGTATTGCGTGACCCCCACGGCCGCGAGGCTGATCCGGCGCGAGGCGTAGGAGAACAGGATCAGCGGCCCCCCGGTCAGGATGCCGGAAAAGGCCAGAAGCGCGCTCGTGCGCCAGTCATGGCCGAACCAGCCGCCCGCCCGCGCGCCTTCAGACCACAGGCCCATGTGGATGCCGAACAGCCAGATCGCGGCAAGGGGCGCCAGAACCAGAACCTCGGCCGTGACCGAGGCCACGGGCCCGGCGGACAGGCGCTTTTTCAGCACGCCATAGCTTGCAAAGGTCCCGGCCAGGAAAAGCGAGATCCAGGGCGTCACGCCCAGACCCCATGTCAGGACCGCCACCGCCAGCGTGGCGCAGCCCACCGCGATGCCCTGCCCAAGGGACAGCCGCTCGCCGAAGGCCACGACGCCCAGAAGGACGGCCAGCAGCGGGAAGATGTAATAGCCAAGGCTCGCCTCGACCGCGTGACCGACCTGCACCGAGAAGATGAAGCCGAACCAGTTGAGCGAGATCGCCACCGCCGCCGGGGCCACGGCAAGGAACCGGTGGCGCACGAGATGCCAGACCTCGCCCATCCGCCCCTGAAGGGTGATGACGATGCCGAAGAACAGAAGCGACCAGAGCGTGCGGTGGCTCAGCACCTCGATCGGCGGCACCTCGGCCAGCGCCTTGTAGTAGATCGGCGAGAGACCCCAGACCGTGCAGCACGCGATCAGCGCCAGCATTCCCTTGCGTGCTTCCGTCATCCCGGGCCCACCTTCCGTCCCCATGAAAAGACCTGCCGGGGTTTCCCCCGGCAGGCCCGTGCCATCGGCCTGCGCCGTGCTGCCCGCTTACATGCGGGAGGCGACGTTTTCCCAGTTCACGAGGTTGTTGAGGAAGTTCGTGAGATAGGCCGGCCGCTTGTTGCGGTAGTCGATGTAGTAGCTGTGCTCCCACACGTCGCAGCCCAGAAGCGCGGTCTGCCCGAAGCAGAGCGGGTTCACGCCGTTCTCGGTCTTGGTGACCTTGAGGCTGCCGTCGGTGTCCTTGACCAGCCAAGCCCAGCCCGAGCCGAACTGACCGGCGCCGGCGGCGGCGAAGGCTTCCTTGAACTTGTCCACCGAGCCGAACGCTTCGGTCAGCGCCTTTTCCAGCGTGCCCGGCATGCCCGTGCCGCCCGGCGCCATCATTTCCCAGAACTGGGCGTGGTTCCAGTGCTGGCTGGCGTTGTTGAAGATCCCGTTCTGCGCCACGGCGCCGGCCTGGTAGGTGCCCTTGACGATCTCTTCGATCGACTTGCCGTCCCACTCGGTCCCGGCGATCAGCTTGTTGCCGTTGTCCACATAGGCCTTGTGGTGCAGGTCGTGGTGATATTCCAGCGTTTCCTTGGACATGCCATAGGCGGCAAGCGCGTCATGGGCATAGGGAAGGTCGGGAAGTTCGAAAGCCATCGGATAATCCTTTCGCGCTGTTAAAGTCCTCGGGGGAATAAGAGCCTTCGGGCGGAGAAGGTCAAGGGCGGGCAGCAGGATTTGACCCATGCCGCCCCGCCTTTCGCATCACCGGGGTCAGGCCCGCCAAAGCCCGACCTGCCCCCCTTCGGCTGCCGAAACGCTCAGAAGGTCAAAGACATAGCGCGCAACCGAGCGGAAGCAGACCAGCGAGAACTCGGCCTCGCCGCTCATCCAGACGGCGGCGGCGACCTGGGCGGCACGGGTGCGGCGCAATTCGCCGGGGCCAAAGCGGCCGGGCGCGTAATCGACGGGCGAAAGCTTGGCCATCACCTCGCGCGCGCCGGCCCCCCGGATGCGGAAGCTGGCCCGCGCGTCCGAGACATCGACCGCCATCGCATGTTCGCCCGCCAGCGCGGTTTCCAGCGCGGCGAGCGTGGCGGGCACCGCGGCGTAGGGCAGGATCAGCAGAAGCTCGTCCGGCGACATCCAGGCCGCGCCGGTGTCGCCCGCAATCTCGATGCGGCGCGGCGCGGGCACGCTGACGCCCACGGCGGCCTTCACCGCCTGCCCAAGCGACGCCGAGGCCAGATCGCCGCGCAGCGTGATCATGCCGATGGGGCCCACCTCTTCGACCGTGACGAAGCCCTGAGACTTCGCCCCGCCAAGGGCGCTGACGGGTTTGGTTGCCAGGTCAGACATTCTGCTTCTCCCCGTCCTTGTCGAAGAAGACCGTATCGACGATCCGCGCCACGACCGACCCGCCGCCGACCTTCGGGAATTCCACCGTCTCGCCCATCCGCTCGGGTCCGCGACGGATCAGGCCCATCGCGATCCCGCGCTTCAACGTGGGCGAGTAATAGGTCGAGGTCACGCGCCCTTCGGTGTTGCGTTGCCCGTTGGCATTCGTCCCCGGCGCCACCGCATAGGCGCCATCCGGGATCACCGAGCCGTCGAGCGTCTCCAGCCCCACAAGCTTCCAGCGTTCGGGATCGGTCATGTGGCTGCGTTCCTGCGCGCGCTTGCCCAGGTAGTCGGCCTTTTTCTTCGAGATCGCCCAGCCCAGCCCCAGATCCTGCGGGATCACCGTGCCGTCGGTTTCGTCGCCGATCATGATGAAGCCCTTTTCGGCCCGCATGATGTGCAGCGCCTCGGTGCCATAGGGCATCGCGCCGAATTCGGCGCCCGCCGCCACGACCGCCTCCCAGAAGGCGCGGCCTTCGGATGCGGGCACGGCGATTTCATAGGACAGCTCGCCCGAGAACGAGATCCGGTAAACCCGCGCGCGGAAGCCGCCCAGCGTGCCGTCGGCCCATTGCATGAAGGGCAGCGTCTCTTTCGAGACATCCATGCCGCCCAGCTTTTCCAGCACCTTGCGGGCCTTCGGGCCGACCACCGCAACCTGCGCATATTGTTCGGTCAGGTTGGCCACATAGACCTTCCAGTCCCACCATTCGCACTGAAGCCAGTCTTCCATCCAGGCATGGACCCGGTCCGCCCCGCCCGAGGTCGTATGGCACAGCCAGCTATCCTCGCTCAGACGGACCACGACGCCGTCGTCCATCAGGAAGCCGTTCTCGTTGCACATCAGGCCATAGCGGCATTTGCCGATGGGCAGCGTGCTCATCACGTTGGTGTAGAGCATGTCGAGGAAGCGGCCCGCGTCGGGTCCCTTCACGACGATCTTGCCCAGCGTCGAGGCATCGAGCAGGCCGACGTTCTGCCGCGTGTTGAGCACTTCGCGGTGCACCGCCGCCTCGGTCGTCTCGCCCGGGCGCTTGTAGCAGAAGGGGCGGCGCCAGTGGCCGACGGGCTCCCATTCGACGCCGTTCGCGTCGTGCCAGTCGTGCAGCGGCGTGCGGCGGAGCGGCTGGAAGATCTCGCCCCGCGCCTCGCCCGCCAGCGCGCCCAGCGTCACCGGCGTATAGGGCGGGCGGAACGTCGTGGTGCCCACCTGCGGGATCGGCGCGTTCAGCGCGCCCGCCAGCACGGCAAGCCCGTTGATGTTCGACAGCTTCCCCTGATCGGTCGCCATGCCGAGCGTGGTGTAGCGCTTGGTATGTTCGACGCTTTCATAGCCTTCGCGCGCGGCAAGCTGGACGTCGGACACCTTCACGTCGTTCTGGTAGTCCAGCCACATCTTCATGCGCAGCTTCGGCCCGGCGCCCTGCGGCATGACCCAGACCGGGGCCATCGGCGCCTCATCCTCGGCCTGAGCGGCCGGCGCGGGGCCGGCGGTGCCGGTGGCGCCCATCGCGGCCGCCGCCGCGCGGCCCGCCGCATCGGCATCGGCCAGGCACTCCGCCGCCCGCAGGTGGCCATTGGCCGTGCCCGCCGCGATCACGAAGCCTTCGCCATCCACGCCGGTCGGCGCGCGCGCGGGATCGGGGCGGAACATCGCCAGCCCCTCGTCCCACGCCAGCTTGCCGCCGCAGTGGCTCCAGAGATGGACGACCGGCGACCAGCCGCCCGACATCGCGACCGCGTCGCAGGCGATCTCTTCGATCACCGCGCCCTCGCCCGCCTGAAGGCACAGCGCGACACCGGTGACGCGGGTCTTGCCCTTCACCTTGGCCACGGCCTTGCCCGTCTCGACCCGGATGCCCGCGGCCCGCGCCGCCTGCGGCAGCGGCCCGTTGGCCTCGGTGCGCGCGTCGATCACCACCGGCACCATCAGCCCGGCGGCCTTCAGCGCCAGCGCCGTGCGATAGGCGTCGTCGTTGTTCGTCACGACCACGGTGCGGTCGCCCGGGCTGACGGCATAGTTCACGACGTAGTCCCGCACGGCCGAGGCCAGCATGACGCCCGGCAAGTCATTGCCCGCAAAGGACAAGGGCCGCTCGATCGCGCCGGTGGCGGTGACGATGCGCCCCGCCCGGATGCGCCAGAGCCGGTGCTTCGGTCGCCCGTCGCCCGGCGTGTGGTCGGCGACCTTCTCGTCGGCCAGCACATAGCCGTGGTCATAGACGCCCGCCCCCATGCAGCGCAGGCGGAGCGTGACATTCTCCATCTTCTCAAGGGCTTCAACGGTCGTCTTGATCCAGTTGGCGGCGGGTTTCCCGTCCACCGTCACGCCATCGACCGGCGCCCGGCCGCCCCATTGCGCGGTCTGTTCGATCAGCAGGACCCGCGCCCCGGCCGTGGCCGCGGCCACCGCCGCCTGCAGCCCCGCGATGCCGCCGCCCACGACCAGAACATCCGCGAAGGCATAGAGAAATTCGTAGCGATCCGCGTCACGGTCCTGCGGCACTTTTCCAAGGCCCGCCGACTGCCGCACGATCGGCTCGAACAGGTGCTTCCACGCCGCGCGCGGGTGGATGAAGGTCTTGTAGTAGAACCCCGCCGGCAGAAGGCGCGCAGCATAGTTGTTCAGCACCCCCACGTCGAATTCGAGGCTGGGCCAGTGGTTCTGCGAGGTGCAGGTCAGCCCGTCGAACAGCTCGGTTGTCGTCGTGCGCTGGTTCGGCTCGAACCGCCCGCCCTGACCGAGGTTCACCAGCGCGTTCGGCTCCTCCGCGCCCGAGGCCACGACCCCGCGCGGACGGTGATACTTGAAGCTGCGCCCGACCATCATCTGGTCGTTGGCCAAAAGCCCCGCGGCCAGCGTGTCGCCCGCATAGCCTGTGAAGCGCTTGCCGTTGAAGGTGAAATGCACGGATTTCGAGCGGTCGATCAGGCGGCCGCCGGATGCGAGACGGGTGCTCATTTGTAGCCCTCCCAACCGGGCCGCTTCGCCTTGATCTTCGCGATCAGGTCGGCCGGGGGTTCAGTCGATTGCGCAGGATATGTGCCGAAGACCTCGAGCGTCGCCGTGTCGCGCGCGGCAAGGAACCACTTCCCGCAGCCATAGGCATGGCGCCAGCGTTCGAAATGCACGCCCTTGGGGTTCTTGCGGGCGAACAGGTAGCCCTCGAAATCCTCGTCGGTCGCGCCGGGCCCGAAGCGCTTCAGATGCGCCTCGCCGCCGGGGGCAAGCTCGGTCTCCTCGGCCTTCACGCCGCAATAGGGGCAGGTCAGTGTCAGCATGTCATGCCTCGCGCGCCGCGAATTTTCGTCGAAAATTCGTGGTCATCCTTCGCAGAAAAAGTGAACCCGGCGGCCATCAGTGCGCCACCCCCGCCGCGACGCTTTCGTCGATGAAGCGCCCCTCGCGGAACCGTTCCAGCCCGAAATCGGCGGCCAGCGGCGACTGCCCCTTGGCCATCAGTTCCGCCATCGCCCAGCCCGAGCCGGGGATCGCCTTGAACCCGCCGGTGCCCCAGCCGCAGTTGATGAAGCAGTTGCCCAGCGGCGTCTTCGAGATGATGGGCGAGCGGTCGCCGGTCATGTCCACGATCCCGCCCCATTGCCGCAGCATCTTGAGGCGCGAGATCATCGGGAAGGTCTCGATCAGCGCGCGCAGCGTTTCCTCGATGTGCTGGAAGCTGCCGCGCTGGGTGAAGTTGTTGAACCCGTCGGTGCCGCCGCCGATCACCATCTCGCCCTTGTCGGATTGCGACATGTAGCCGTGCACCGTGTTGGCCATCACCACCACGTCCATGCAGGGCTTGATGGGTTCCGACACCAGCGCCTGCAGCGCCACCGCCTCGACCGGCAGACGGAAGCCCGCCATATCGGCCACCTGCCCCGAATGGCCCGCGACGACGATGCCCAGCTTCTTCGCGCCGATGAAGCCGCGCGTCGTCTCGACCCCGGTCACGTTGCCCCCTTCGGAGCGGACGCCCGTGACCTCGCATTTCTGGATGATGTGCATCCCCATCGCCGAACAGGCGCGGGCATAGCCCCAGGCCACGGCATCGTGGCGCGCGGTGCCGCCGCGGGCCTGGTAAAGCGCGCCCAGCACCGGGTAGCGCGGCCCGTCGATGTTGATGATCGGCACCAGTTCCTTGACCTTGGCGGGCTCGATCCATTCGGTGGACACGCCCTGAAGGGTGTTGGCATGGACCGTCCGCAGATAGCCGCGCACCTCGTGGTGGGTCTGCGCCAGCATCAGCAACCCGCGCGGGCTGAACATCACGTTGTAGTTCAGGTCCTGGCTCAGCGTCTCGTAAAGGCTGCGCGCCTTCTCGTAGATCGCGGCCGAGGGGTCCTGAAGGTAGTTCGAGCGGATGATGGTGGTGTTGCGGCCCGTGTTGCCGCCACCCAGCCAGCCCTTCTCGATCACCGCGACATTGGTGATGCCGAAGTTCTTGCCAAGGTAATAGGCGGTGGCGAGGCCGTGGCCCCCTGCGCCCACGATCACCACGTCGTAAGAGGATTTCGGCTCGGGCGAGGCCCAGGCTCGTTCCCATCCCTGATGGTAGCGGAGCGCCTCCCGGGCGATGGCGAAGACAGAATAGCGTTTCATCGGCGGTCGATTCCCGTGGGTGGAGCCGGTCGCAGCCCCTTCGGCGGTTCTGGAACAGCGCGGTCATACATCCGTGGCCGTGAGCGGCACAATCGGGGAAAAATGCGACATCGCCCTGCGACGCAGTGCGCACAGGTCGCACACGACCGCGTCAGCCGGGCGGACGTGGGGCCGGCTGCGGCCAAATGGGCCTTTTGTGCCAGCGCGATTGCCCTTACATCGGGATCAAAGGAGACACCGATGGGAAACTGGCAGTTCTGGATCGCCGCCGGGGGCATGATCGTGGCGGTGGCCGCGCTGATGATCCTTGCGCTCAGGGGCAAGCGCGGGGTGGACCCGACGGCGGCGCATGACCTGCAGGTGTATCGCGACCAGTTGAAGGACGTGGACCGCGACCTTGCCCGCGGCACGATCACGGAAGAAGACGCCGGGCGGCTGCGGGCCGAAGTCGGACGCCGCGTGCTCGAGGCCGACCGCGCGCTGAGCGCCGAGACAGCGGCAGGCCCCGCCCGTGCGCCCCGCGCCGTCACGCGTGCGGCGATCCTTGGCATCGTCGCGGTTCTGGCCGGATCGGTCTGGCTTTACGACCGGATCGGCGCGCCGGGCTATCCCGACCTTCCCGTGGCCGAACGCCTCGCGCTGGCCAAGAAGGCGCGCGACAGCCGCATCTCGCAGACCGAGGCCGAGGCAAAGATGCCGAAAGCCCCCGCGCCCAAGGCCGATCCGAAACTCGTGGACCTCATCGCCAAGCTGCGCACCGCCGTGGCCAAGCGCCCCGACGACCTGACCGGCCAGCAGCTTCTGGCCCGCAACGAGGCTGAGTTGGGCAATTACGACGTTGCCTGGCGCGCGCAGGAAAAGGTCGTGGCGCTTGAAGGCGACAAGGCCACCGCGCAGGACTATGCGGTGCAGGCCGGCCTGATGATCCTTGCGGCAGGGGGCTATGTCTCGCCGCAGGCCGACAAGCCGCTGTCGATCGCGCTGAAGCTTGACCCGAACAACGGAACGGCGCGCTATTACACCGGCCTGATGTTCGCGCAGACCGGGCGGCCGGATCTCACCTTCCAGCTTTGGGAACCTCTGCTGGAGAAGGGTCCGCAGAATGCACCCTGGGTCGCGCCGATCCGTGCGCAGATCGAGGCCGTGGCGCAGGCCGCGGGCATCAACTTCCAGCTTCCCCCCGCGGCGGACCAGCCCGGCCCCGATGCCGGCGCGATGGCGGCGGCGGCGCAGATGAGCCCGGCCCAGCGTCAGCAGATGATCCGCGGCATGGTCGAGGGGCTGGCCTCGCGGCTGGATGCCAAGGGCGGCAGCGCCGCGGAATGGGCGCGGCTGATCCGGGCCTATGGCGTGCTGGGCGAAGGCGACAAGCAGAAAGCAGCGCTTGCCAAGGCGGAAGCCGCCTATGCCAGCTCTCCCAACGATCTTGCCGAGATCCGGGCGGCGATGGCCGCCCCCGCCGCGCCCGCGCTCAAGGGTCCGACGGCCGAACAGATGCAGGCGGCGGGCCAGATGTCGGCGACCGACCGGCAGGCGATGATCGAGGGGATGGTCTCGCGCCTTGCCGACAAGCTCAAGACGCAGGGCGGCACGGCGGCGGAATGGGCGCAGCTCATCAAGGCCTATGGCGTGCTGGGCCAGACCGACAACGCCCGCGCCATGTGGCAGAAGGCACAGGAAGCCTTTGGCGGGAATGCGACCGCGCTGGCCCCCGTGCGCGAGGCGGCGGTGGCCGCGGGCGTGGCCAAGTGACGGCGGGACAGGCATGAGCATCTTCGAGGCGGTCGAGGATTTCGTGCGCGCCGTGCCCCCCATCGGCGCGCTTGCCGGGCTCGACCTTGGCACCAAGACGATCGGCGTCGCGATCTCGGACCGGCTGCGGTCGGTTGCGACACCGGCCGAAGTGATCCGCCGGACAAAGTTCACCGACGATGCGGCGGCGCTCTTGAAGATCGTGGCGGCGCGCGAGGTCTCGGGCCTGATCCTCGGCCTGCCGCGCAACATGGATGGCTCGGAAGGCCCCCGCGCCCAGTCCACCCGCGCCTTTGCCCGCAATCTCATGCGCCTCACCGATCTGCCGATCGGCTTCTGGGACGAGCGGCTGTCCACCGTTGCGGCAGAAAGGGCACTGTTGGAGGCGGATACGTCGCGCAAACGTCGCAAAGAGGTGATCGACGCGGTGGCGGCAGGCTATATCTTGCAAGGCGTGCTGGACCGGATGCAGCACATGCGATGGGAAGGTGGCGAGTGAAGGACGACGTCTGGAAACGCGAAGAGATCGAGAGCCCCTGCGTGAAGGTCTGCGTGGTCCATCCCGACGCGCGCATCTGTGTGGGCTGCCACCGCTCGCTGGACGAGATCGCGCAATGGTCCCGCATGACGCCCGAAGCGCGGCGCGAGGTCATGTCCGCCCTGCCCGCCCGGGCCGGTCTGCTGCAAAAGCGCCGCGGCGGCCGCGCGGCCCGGATGGATCGCGCCTGACCACGGTCTGTGACCGCCCTGTTCCTTGATCGACCAACGCCGTCGCCTCTCGGCGACAGCGTTCTGCTGGCATTCCCGCGCTAGGGGCTTTCCAGCCAGGCCGCGATCCCGCCCGGCATCTCGGGGCGGAAATAGGCGATGGCGCGGCCCATCGGATCAGCCGTCGCACCCTCGGCCCAGGGGGCCACGCCGTGCAGCGTCAGACGGTGCAGCAGGATCGCCTCCCCCGGCGCGGCAGGAAGGGCGACGCGGGGGCAGGTCTCGAAGACCTCGCGGCGGGCGCTTGCATAGATCTCGGTCACGTCCACATCGGGCCAAAGCCCGGGCGGATGGCCCTAGAGCGCCGCCCGGAAGGCACGGCGCAGGATATCGTGGCTGCCCTCCCAGACGACGAGCGGGGCGGCATCCGCCGCCGCCTCGGTCACCGGCAGGCCAAGGATGAAGGCGTGGGGTTCCCGGATCATCCGCCGCCGCGCCGATCCGATCGGCAGCACCCCGTCCACATGGGCCGCGTCCCGGCGCTGGCGAAAGCGAAAGGCGGCCTCGCCCTCCCCGTCCCAGGGCTGCGGATAGCCCGGCCGCGTCACCGAGAGCTGCCCGGCATGCCAGAGCGGCGCAAGGCCCAGCGTCTCGCGGATGAAATCGACCGCGGCCCCTGCCAGCGGCGGGCCATCCCCGATGCGCCCCTCGGCGTCGTTGGGAAGGGCGTCCACACCGGCGAACCACGTGCCGCCGCAACGCCACCCGAGCGCCGCCGCCGGATCGTCCAGCACCTGCCGCGCCACGGGTCGCGCCGCGGCAAGCCAGTCCTTCACCCGCGCATCGGCCCCGAACCGGGTCCATCCACGGGTGAAGTATGCCTCTGTCACAACCCGGACGCCTTGCGCAGCATGTTCAGCGCGACAACGGCGAGAAAGGCCGCGAAGACCCGCCGCAGCGGCTTGGGGTCCATCGCATGGGCCAGCTTCACGCCCACCGGGGCCGTCGTCAGCGTCATCGCGATGATGAGCAGGAAGGCAGGGATATTCACCAGACCGATGCTGAGCGGCGGGGAATCCGGGATGGCGGTCAGCAGGAAGCTGATCCCCGAGGGCACGGCGATCAGCACGCCGAAGCCCGCCGCCGTCGCCACCGCCCGGTGAATGGGCGTGTTGAAAAGCGTCATCAACGGCACGCCGAACGACCCGCCGCCGATCCCCATCAGCACCGACAGAAAGCCCACCAGCGGCGAGAGGATCACGCGCAGCGGCCCCTTCGGCATCTCCTTGCCCAGCCGCCATTCGCTGCGCCCGAGGCCAAGGTAGCAGGCCACCACCAGCGCCAGACAGCCGAAGATGATTTGCAGGGTCGAGGTGCGCAGATGCGCCACCACGAACGAGGCAAGGATCGACCCGACCACGATGCCGGGCGCAAAGCCCCTCAGGATATCCCAGTCAACCGCGCCCTTGCGGTTATGCGCCAGCACCGAGCGGACCGAGGTCACGATGATCGTGGCAAGCGACGTCGCCACGCAGACCTGCATCAGATGCGGCCCGCCATATCCAAGGTAGGTGAAGGCATAGAAGAAGGCGGGCACGAGAACGATGCCGCCGCCCACGCCCAGAAGCCCGGCAAGAACGCCGGCCAGACCACCGATCACCACCAGAAGCGCCGCCATGGGCAGCAACGTTGCAATTGCCGGCATTTCCCTCTCCCGACTGTCCCGGCGCTGACATAGCGCGGGGCAAAGGCGAAGGCCAGACAACGCGGACGGCTGGAACGCACAGGGCCATGCGCGCGCTTCAAGAGCCGGGTCTGGCCGTCCATGCGCCGATCTGATTGCACAAATCCGCGCCGATCTGTTAAGGCCCGACGCAGGCAATGTCAGGAACATAGCCGTCGCGGCCAAGAATGGTGCTGACCGGGCATGGCGACCCGACGCGCCGCCCTGGACGTGACGGCCGAGATCAGAACCGGACCATGATCCCCACCTGGAAGGCAAAGCGCGAACTCAGGCGCCTGAAGATGCAGCTGCTGCAATGGCACTGGATCCTCTTTGGCGGGCTGTTGCGCCGCCTCTACGACCGCCGCCGGGCGCGGCTCGTCAAGGTGCATGACGGCGCCCAGCCGGTGCGCGACCGCATCGCCGTCACGCTCTGCTTCCAGCCCAGGGGCATTCTGCCCACCTTCCTTGCCGAGCTTGACCATTTCGTCGCGTCGGGTTTCTCGCCCGTCGTCGTGTCGAACCTGCCGCTCGCGCCGCAGGACCGCGACGCCCTTCTTGCCCGCAGCCTCATGGTGATCGAGCGGCCGAACTACGGCTATGACTTCGGCGGATACCGCGAAGGCATCCTGTGCCTGCTCGAACGGGGTCTGCGGCCCGAAAGCCTGATCCTGAAGAACGACAGCGTCTGGTTCCCGATCTGGCCCGACAGCGACCTGCTGGCCCGATGCATGGCGGACGAACACGATCTGTTCGGCATCTTCCTGAACGCGCATGGGCGCAAGCACCGGCAGACGCATCTGCAGTCCTACTTCTACCGCTTCGGGGGCCGGCTCGTCGCATCGCCCGAATTCGAGCGTTACTGGCGCGGGCTGCTGATGACGAACAACAAGCACGCCGTGGTGCGCCAATGCGAGACGCGCCTGACCGGCTGGTTCCGCGACCGTGGCTTTTCGGTCGGTCAGGCCTTCGACGCGCAGGCGATGCGGGCGGCGATGCGGTCCCTTGGCGATGCAGAGCTGCTGGACGTGATCCGCTATCAGGTCCGGGTCGAAACGCGGCTGGAAAAGGACCTCAGGCCGCTCATCGACGATCCCGGCGCTCCCGACTGGCGCAGCCGCATCGAGGCGCTGATCGACGCGGGGCGGTTCCGGAACTACCACATGATCGCGCATCCCCACATCCTGTTCGGGGCGCTTCGATCGTCGCTGTTGAAGAAGGACAGGCAGCTGATCTACCAGATCCAGCGCCAGGAAATCCGGGACCGCGGCTACGACGCAAGGATGCTGGCGGTGTTCCGCGACGAGATCGGCGGATGGGACGGGGGATGAGGGCGGCCACGCCGTTGGCACGCAGACACTCGCTATGAACGAGGGGCCCATGGGGGGCAGGTCATCGGGCATCCTCCTCCTCGATGCTTAGAACCCGGATGGCGGAGCAGACATGGCGGTCTCCCCGGTCAACGGCCACGAGAGCGTTCAACACGACAGGACATCGATCCGATCCGCCTTTACCCGCCGCGCCCGTCTGTTCACTTGAAGGGAAGCGGGATCCAGAACGCGGACATCGATTCCATCGCGGAGCAGGAAACGTGCCAGCCAGAACCCATCGTGCCCCGCTCCAAAGCACAGAACCATGCGGTCAGTCCCAAGATGCCGAAGCCTCTCCAGCCGCGACAGCAGCCCGGTCGGATCAAACACCTGGCTTCTATAACAGCGCTCGCCCGCATACATCGCTTGACGGGAGAACCCCCGATCAGGCCTACTACAACCAGCCGATGCCCGAAGCGGTGGGGGCATAACTCGAGGTGGAAAACCACTTACAGAACGCCCCGAACCTGTTCAGATCAACCGAGCCACCTCAAAGAGACGCGCTCATGACCTTGCCGCTCTGGAAGATCCGCCGGGAACTCCGCCGTTTTAGCATGCCCCTACGAGATCTGCCTGCAGACCTGTACAACTATTTCTTCGCGACCCGCACCTATGATCGGACGTTAGAAGCTCATATTAGCACGCACCAAGGCCACCAGCCCGAGACGGCACGCATCGTCGTATTTGTCATCTTTCCGAGCGAGGGACTTTTACCGTCATATTTCACCACGCTCGACTACTTCCGCTCAAAGGGCTATGCGCCACTCGTTGTCTCTAACCTACCATTGTCTAAAGCAAACCGCACGGAGCTTCTGGAGAGGTGCTGGACGCTTATTGAGCGGAAAAACTTTGGCTATGACTTCGGTGGCTATCGCGATGGCGTTCTGAGCCTCGCAGAGAGACTTCCCAAGATTGAGCGGCTCGTCCTCATTAACGACTCGGCTTGGTTCCCATTGCCCGGCGCGCGCGACTGGTTGGATGAAGCCGAGGCAATGAGCGTAGATTTCGTAGGGGCCTCCTCGCATTTTGCGACTCCGTGGCCCAAGAATTCGGCCTTTCGCGAGATGCGTTGGACGTATTCGTCAAGCCACAGGAACTTTCACTACGGCTCGTTCGGCCTGTACATCATAGGCTCGGTCTTATGCGATCCTCGTTTTTTGAACTTCTGGAAAGGCCTGCGTCTGTCCGACAAGAAGAAGCAGACAGTGCGGCGCGGTGAGATCGGGCTGACACAATGGATTCTGGCGCGGGGCTACAGCCATGGCACAACATTCGATATCACGCACCTAGACCGCGATTTGCACGCACTAGAAACCGACGAGCTTGTGGAGATCGCCCGGAATCTCATGCTCCCCGATCTGCCGCGCCTCAGTGTCGTAATAAAGCGCATTCTAGCTGAGCCTCAGCAGGAGCGGGCGGACCTGATCAATGTGATCCTTCTGGCGGTCGCCCGGCAAGGGGCAAGTTATGCGCTGGCAAGGTACGCCATTGCCGAGCGCGGCTTTAGTTTCCTGAAGAAGTCACCATTGCGCATTGACGAGGAGAGCGGCAAGATCACGCTTGACATCCTTGCACGAATTGACGGAAGCGCGGAGATCCTCGAGGAGGCGCGGGGCATCTATGAAAAGGCTTGGGGGCATATTCCGCCATTCTCACTGAACCGCCCCGGGTTTGCCGGAGGCTCCAACTCCTGAGGATGGAGCATCATGAGCAAGACGACGAACAAGTTTTCCCCCGAAGTGCGCGAGCGTGCGGTGCGGCTGGTCCTCGACAATGAGGGTCAGCATGGATCGCGCTGGCAGGCAGTCATGTCGATTTCCGCGAAGATCGGCT